>JBBQPR010000022.1:0-38224 GCA_038217075.1 Sphingomonadales bacterium | reverse complement strand
CACGGCGCGCATTGCCGCCTCCACCCGCGCCGCCTGCACCTTCAGCACATCCAGATCGGGGCCGATGACACGGATGAGGATCGGCGCATCGATGGGCGGGCCGTTCTGGAAAATCTTGACGACGAACTGCGCATCGGGGCTTTGGTCCAGCCTGTCGCGTAGCCGCTTGACCATCGCCGGGCCGCGTTCCGGGTCCCAATCCTTCAGCACCACCAGCACTTCACCAAGGTTGCTGCGTTGGTCGAAACTGCGCTGGTTGTAAAAGATCTGCGGGTTGCCGCGGCCGATATTGGCAAGCACATCCTTTACATCGGGTTCGCCCTTCAGCGCCGTTTCGACATAATGCACGGCGCGGTCGGTCTGGGTAATGGCGCCGCCTTCGGGCGCGGTCACCGTAACCAGGAAATAGGCTGTGCCGGCCGGCGGAAACAGGCTTGACCCGATGAACGGCACCAGCGCCAGGCCCGATCCGACGATGATCGTTGCCGCTGCCATCGCCCGCCAAGGGTGGGTGAGCGACCACCACAGGGTTGGTGCGTAAAAACGTTGGATACCGCCCTGCACCACCTGCAGGAACCGGTTGCCATGTTCGGGCTGGTTGCGCGGCAACACCCGGCTGGCGAGGAACGGCACAATGGTAAGCGATACCAGCAGCGAGGCAGCGACGGTGCCAAGCACCGCGACGGGCAGCGAGCGGGTGAATTTGCCGGCGCCTTCGGGCAGGAAACACAGCGGCAGGAACGCGAGCAGCAGCACAAAGGTGCAGCCGACGACCGCGACGGCGATCTCCCTGGTGCCATTAATCGCTGCGTTCAGGCGGTTTTCGCCTTCGCGCAGATGGCGGGCGATGTTTTCGGTGACGACGATGGAATCATCGACGAGCAGGCCCAGCGCAATGATGAACCCCGATATCGCCAGCTGGTTGAGCGTGAAGCCCGAAAAGGCCAGCACGGCACAGCCGATGGTCAGGCTGAGCGGCACCGACACCATGACGACAACGGACGCCCGCCAGCCCAGCGGCAACAGCGTGATCAACACCAGCCCAAGCGCGATGGAAAAATCCCGGCCAAGCTGATCGAGCTTGCGGGCGATATCGAAGGATTGATCAAAGCCGACATGCAACTTCACATCAGGCGGCAACAGCCGACTATACTCGTCGGTAACCTTGATCGCAGCGTTGCGGATATCGAGGACGTTGAGATCGTCCTTTTGCGTCAGCGTCACCCATACCGCGCGCTTGCCGTCGAAACGAGCGTAGTGCGGCTGCTCCTCATACCCCCAGCCGACTTTCGCCACATCCTGCACGCGGACCAGCCGGCCGTCGCTGGCCCGCACCGGCACATCGGCGACCTCTTCCACCGTGCGGAAGGCGCCGCCGGCCTGCACATTGAGCCGCTGGTCACCGATATGGACGGCGCCAGGCGGCAGATCGGCGGACCCCTGGCGCAGCGCATCGGTGACGGCGGTGACGGGCAGGCCGAGTTGCGCCAGCCGCCCGCTGTCGATGGCGACGCGCACCTCCGGCGTCGGGATCGCCCAGGCCTTGGTATTGCGCACGCCGGACACGCGGTTGAGCCGCTCGCGCAGGTCCTTGGCGAGCTTTTCGAGCCGGCGGTACGATGCGGTTTCGGATACCAGCGCGATTTGCAGCACGGCGGCTTCGGTGGTCCGGGATTTCTGGAAATCGAGCCGCTGCAACGCCGATGGCAGGGTACCGCGGATGGCGTTAACCTCGCGCACCACCTCATCGTAATTCTTGTCCGGGTCGCCGCTCCAGCTGAATTCGGCGGTGATCACCGAAGTCGAATCGGTCGATCGCGATTGCACCTTCACGATCCCGTCGAGACCCTGGATGACATCCTCGATCGGCTTGGCAACGGTGGTTTCCATGTCCGACGGCTCGGCGCCCGGCACGGTGGCGACCACGATGATGAACGGCGACGGAAAATGCGGATCGACCGAGCGCGGAATGGTGAAAAACGCCGACAGGCCGATGGCAGCCAGCAACGCAAAGGCGACCAGCGTGATCTGCCAGCGCCTGATGGCGAATTCGATGATTGCCACGCCGGATCAGCCGCGGGGGGCGACGGCGGCGGCGGCGACTGCTGGCCCCGCCACAGCTTTGGCAGCGATCGTCACCGGGCTGCCGTCACGCAACCTGTCGACGCCCGACACGACCACCCGTTCGCCCTGTTGCAACCCGGCGGTAATGGTGACGCCATTACTTTCGATGGGGCCGATTTCGACCATCCGGCGCCTGACACGCTGCTTGCCGGCATCAAGGACATAGACAAAGCCTTCGTCGGCGCGCGCGGCGAAAATTGCGGTGGCGGGGATGGCGACGGCCGATTCGGTGCTCGCAACCGGGTGAACATCGGCAAGCCGCAGCCGCGCCGAGCCGATCAGACCCGAACGCAGGCCGGGCACGACAGGCAGTGCCATCTCTACCCGGAAGGTGCCGGTCGCATCATCGCTGCGCGCGCCGAGTTCGGACACGGTGGCAGCAATCGGGGTGTTGCCCAACGCCGGAATGGTCACGCTGGCCGGCTGGCCGCGCCTGATGCGCGCCAGATCGGCATCAGCCAACGGCACGCGCAGCACGTATCCCGAATCGACTTCACCCAGGATCAGCACGGTCTGGCCCGGCATCGCCATCTGGCCGGGTTCGGCCGGTCGGCGCAGCACAACCCCGCGAGACGGGGCGCGAATGGCGGCAAGCCCGACGTCGAAACCCGATTGCGCGACGCGCGCCCGCGCCGCAGCGGCGGTGGCGCGGGCGGTTTCGACACGCGGCGCGGTCACCCAGCCTTTTTCGAACAGGCCCCGCAACCGGCGATAATCGGCTTCGGCGCGAACAGCCTCGGCACGCGCCGAAGCGGAGGCGGCATCAAGGCTGGTAGGATCGAGCCTGGCCAGCAACTGCCCGCGCCCGACGACGTCACCCTCGCGCACGGCGATAGAGGCGATGCGGCCGCTGGTATTGAAAGCAAGCTGTGTCTCGCGCTTCAACCGGATGGTGCCGGCGATATCGAGGCTCGAACCACCCGCCGCCGGAACGACAGTCGCCAGCGATACCGGGATCGACTGTTCGGCGGCACCAGCAGCCGGCGCCGCCGGCGCGGCGGCATCACCCTTCGAGCAGGCGGCCGTCGCCAGCACCATCGCCATGGCAAGCAGCGGCAACACGATCGGTCGCGCGGGCCGCAGGAGAGCCCTGCGGCCCGGCGAACTGGCAAGCGGACACGGCGCGGACGATTGCCGGCCCGGCGCTGCCAATGTTCGGCGGCAATTCAGCTTCATGACCGCGCCCGCCCCAATGAATTTGATTCCGACTCATATCATTGAGGGCGAATGGGCTATGGTGCAAGCGAATTTTTGAGCGGGGCTCAATATGCCGCAGTTTCGATTGGAAGATCACTAGTCCATAATCGTGAGGGCATTGACGATTAATGTTTTTGCAATAATATTGTCAGGCATGTTGTATTGCTCACCCGCTTCCACAGCCACTTCCGCGACGATCCGCCCTGCAATCGGGATGTCCTGTTCCGGCAGTTTATCGACGAGCCGAGCCACACAAGCCATGATTGATTGCGCCGAGCCTTCCAGCCGAATCGTGATTTCATGGGTCGATCCAACGAAAGTGGCGCTTGCCCAATCGGCAGATGCCATGCTTTCGACAATCATGGCAGGGTTTTCCCCATCGGGCGCCGAAGCACCCGCTTCAGCGACGATGGCGCGCAAGATTGCAGCTTCGACATGATTTCCGGTGACGCGCATCATGCCAGCTCCCGATCAGCGGATTCGCAGCACAAGGCAATGAACGCAAGCACCTTTTTGCGCGTAGCCGGCCTGGGTTCCCGGCCATTCCGCAGATCGAAGACAAAGCGGGGATCCCCCGCCACTTCACGACCAAAGCGCGACGGCGCCACTTCGCTACGGCGCAAATGTCGCTCGACGGTCAACAACAGGCTCATCACAAGGTCTCCCTATTATCGCCGAAACGGATGCGATTCGGCTCGTTCAGCGATTCATCGGGCTTCAAATCCTACTAGTCTAGGTAAAAAACTATGGTAGGATCAAATTCAAGCGGCCCAGGAGAGGAGGTGCCGTGGCTTATGGACAGCAACGCCATCCGGAAACGGTTGGACGAACTGATCGCTTCGCGTGGCGAAGACTATGCGTCGCTGTCGCGGCGGATCGGCAGGAATCCGACCTATATCCAACAATTCGTCAAACGCGGCGTGCCTCGCCGCCTGTCGGAGAATGACAGACGCGTGCTGGCGGCGCATTTCGGCATTGCGGAGCGCCTGCTTGGCGGGCCGGAGGAAGCCGGGAGCCGCGCGGTCGTATCGCGGCCCGGGTTGGTCCAGCGCGCGGAAGATTATGTGCTGATCCCGCAACTCGCCGTCGGCGCTTCGGCGGGCGCAGGCAGCGAACCGGGTAGCGAAGCACCGCTGGCAACGCTCGCCTTTCAGTCAAACTGGGTCCGGTCGATCGCCAACGGTCGTCCGGAAGCGCTTTCGGTCATTAACGTCGAGGGTGATTCGATGCTGCCGACCCTGGCCGATGGCGACCAGATCCTTGTTGATACCGATGATCGGGAACGGCTGCGCGACGGCATTTATGTGCTGCGCACTGATGGCGCGTTGCTGGTCAAGCGGCTGTCGGTCAACCCGGCGACGCGTCGGCTGGCGATCCGCAGCGACAATGATTCTTATCCGAGCTGGGATGATTGCGATCCCGCCGGGGTGATGGTGATCGGCCGCGTGGTTTGGGTCGGGCGCCGGCTCAACTAAAGTCGTTTGCGGCGAAGCCGGTACCAGCCTGCTCCACTTAACTGCAATCGATGCAAGGCCTGTTAAAAACCTAGCGGCGCCGCTGGGCGACCATCATGGTGATGGCGCCGAGCACGCCGACCGCCAGGCCGCCAAGCAGGCCCAGCGTCACCTGGCCCATCGACAAGCCGATCATCGGCCCGATCACGGCGCCGGCGGCGATCAGGCAGCCGCCTGCGGAGCCTGGCGGTTGTCGCTGCTCAGGCGGTATTGAATCGGGAATCGGTGGGGGCGAATTGGCCATGGCGTTGCTTTGGCACGGCGAGACGTGCGCCGCCAAGCCCCGGCGACAAAGCACTGGCTTTGCGCCACGCCTCTACTGGGCTAGGAACACGCGGTGTTACCTCGCAGAAAATTTTCGTTACGTTACCCGCATCATTTGTTGCTGGTATCCGGAACGGTCTTGCTGTCAGTTGGCGCGCCCGCGGTAGCGGCAGCGGTTGCCGAAACAGCGCCCGCAACATCGCCGCCCGCAGCCGCAAACAGCGTCGATACCGCGGCCGCAGCCGCGCAAACCGTCGATCCCGCGGCCGCAGCCGCACAAACCGTCGATCCCGCGGCCGCAGCCGCGCAAACCGTCGATCCCGCGGCCGCAGCCGCGCCGGGCGACGAACCGGCCGTCGGCGTCATCCCCGATCCGACCCCGCTGCCCACGGACGCGCCACCCGAAAGCAGTTTTGCACCCTTGCCGGGCGATGTCGCCTGGCCGACCGTTGAAAGCACCACGGACAGCGAAGCCGTCAACGCCAGCGATGTCCGCTATACGGTCGAGTTCAAGGGGCTTTCGGCGCTCGGGCTGGACAATGATTTTCGTAGCCTGTCGGCGCTCTGGAGCAAGAAGGGCGATGTCTCGAACCTCGCCCAGATCAATCGCCGGGTGACCGAAGACAAGGATCTGATCGACCAGTTGCTGCGATCCGTTGGCCATTACGGCGGCACGACTCAGGCCGTGGTGACGCCGCCGGCCGCCGCCGGGGCGCCGATCAAGGTGGCGATAAGCGTCGATCCCGGGCCCGCCTATGATATCTCGGCGATCACGGTGTTGCCGCCCGAAGGCGCAAAGGGCAGCGACCCGGCGCCGGTGGTGCTGCCGCTGCTGGGCGTCAAGCCCGGCGACCGGCTGAACGCCGCCAACATCAACACCGCCGAAGACGCGCTGGCGGCGCGGTTGGCCGATGCCGGTTATCCGTTCCCTGTGATCAATCCGCCGGAAATCAACATCGATCATGCGACGCGCAGCGCGGCCATCGTCCAGAAGATCGATATCGGCGCGCGCGGCATCCATGGCAGGTTGCACATCACCGGAGCGAAGCAGGGCTTTGACGACCAGCATCTTGCCGTGCTGGCGCGGTTCAAGCCGGGCGATCCCTATCGCGGTGCCGATCGCGAGGATCTGCGCCGCGCGCTGATCCAGACCGGGCTGTTCGGCGGGGTGGAGATCAAGCCTGTGGCCGGCGGACCGCCGGATTCGAACGGCACCCAAAAGGTCGATATCATCGTGACCACCGAAGTGGCGCCGGTGCACACGATCGCTGCAACGGGCGGTTATTCGACCGGCCAGGGGGTTCGCATCGAAGCCAGTTGGTCGCACCGCAACCTGATCAAGCCGGAGGGTGGCTTTACCGTGCGCGCCGTCGGTGCCCAGCGCGAACAATTGCTGAGCGCCGGCATCGCCCGCCGCAATTGGCGCAAGCGCGACCAGACACTCAAGTTCGATGTGATCCTGTCGGCTGAACAACAGGACGCGTACAATGCCAGCACTGCCGAAATCGCCGCGTCGATCGCGCGCGAATCCAACATCATCTGGCAGAAACCCTGGACCTATTCCATCGGCGTACAAGCGCTGGTGACGCGGCAACGCGACCTTTCGGCACCAAATGATCCCAAGAATACCTATTATATCCTGGCGCTGCCTGGCACGTTGACCTGGGACCAGTCCGACGATCTGTTGAACCCGTCGCGCGGGTTTCGGCTTACCGGGCGGGTGTCGCCGGAATTCACACTGCGCAGCGGCGCCTATTTCGGTTATGTCAAAACCCAGGCGGAAGCGAGCGCCTATCTGCCGCTGGGATCGTTCGTGCTGGCCGGCCGGCTGCATCTGGCCGCCATCGCCGGGGCCAGCCGCGGCCGTATCGCACCCGACCGGAGGTATTACGCCGGCGGCGGCGGATCGGTCCGCGGTTTCAATTATCAAGGTGTCGGACCAAAGGACCCCAATGGCATTCCGACGGGCGGCAACAGCCTGACCGAAGGGTCCGCAGAGGTGCGCTATGCCTTTCACGCCTTTGGCAGCGACCTTGGCCTGGTCGGCTTCGTCGACGCCGGCCAAGTCTATCAATCCGCCCTGCCGGCCTTCAACAGCCTGAAGGTCGGCGCCGGCATCGGGTTTCGCTACTTCACCAGCTTTGGCCCGGTACGTATCGACATTGCAACGCCGGTCACCCGCGGCCCCGGCGACCCGCGCGTCGCTTTTTATGTCTCCATCGGCCAGGCGTTCTGACAATGGACACCAGCGACACCGAAGCAGCGACCACCCCGTCGCGAAACGGCACCGGCCGCGAAATCGGGCGCATCCTGTCGTTCGCCGTCATCGGCGTCGTGCTGCTGGCGGCGCTCGCTTATGCTGGGATACGCTGGCTCGACAGCGACAGCGGCCATGCCTTTATCCTGCGGCAGTTGCCGGGGCTCCAGATGAAATCGGGGCTGACGGTGCAGATCGGCCGGATCGACGGTTCGATCTATGGCAAGTCTGTCGTGCACGACCTGCGGCTTGGCGACCCAGACGGGACATTCCTTGTCGCCCCTGAAATCGCACTCGATTGGCGACCACTCGATCTCGTCGGCAAGCTGTTGACCGTGCGGTCCGCGACTGCTGCCACGGTACGGGTGCTTCGCCTGCCAAAATTCCGGCCGACCGGCGATGACCGCATCCTGCCCGATATCGACATTGCACTGGGCAAGCTGCGCATCGATCGGCTGGTGCTGGAACCGGCGCTGGCGGGCACACAGCGGGTGTTGAGCGTCGATGCCAAGGCCGATATCCGTGCCGGGCGGGCGCTTGTCGATCTGGCGGCATTGACCGTGGCGGTGCAGACGACCGCGGGCAAGCCGGTGCCCGGCGGCGATACCATCAAACTGATGATCGATGCCGAGCCGGACCGCGACCGGTTCGACATGGATGCGCTGGTCACCGCGCCGGCGGATGGCGCCATCGCCCGAATCCTCGGCCTGGATGCGCCTTTGTCGGTCATGCTGCAGGGCGATGGGTCCTGGACCAAATGGCAGGGCTCGTTCGGCGCGCGGCTGGCCGGGCAACCGCTGGCGGCGTTGACGGTGTCCGTGCTGTCCGGCCAGTTTACCGTACTGGGCAATGCCATGCCGGGGCGCTTGTTGAACGGCGCGGCGGCCCGGCTGACCAGCCCGGTCGTCAGCGTCGATGCAACCGCGCATTTCGCCGATCGCCGCGCCGATGTGGCGGCCCGGCTGGCAAGCCGGGCGCTGGCGATCGAGGCGCGCGGCGGGCTGGATTTCACCGACGAAAGCATCCGCGACGTTATCGTCACCGTCCGGCTGCTCGACCCGGCGGCGGTCAGCGCCCAATTGCGCGGCCGCGACATCAAACTCATGGCGCAGGTCGCCGGCACCTTCAACGCACCGCTGATCGATTACCGGATCACCGCGCCGGAGGCGGCATGGGGCACCACGCGCGCCGAAAATCTGGCGATCAGCGGCATCGTCCGCGCCGGGCCGCGACCCTTGGTGGTGCCCGCCACCGCCACTGCGACACGGCTGACCGGCGTTGGCGAAACCGCGGCGCCGCTGGTCACCAATGTCCGCGTCGCGGGGCCACTGGTCTTTGCCGGCGGCCGGGTCACGTCGAACGCGCTGGAATTCCGCACCGACCGCTTGCGCGGCACCGCCACCCTGTCGGCGGTGCTAGGCCAGGACAGCTATCTGATCGATGCCAAGGCGGCGCTGCCCGCATATCTGGTGAATGGCCTTGGCATGACCGACATAACCGCCGCCTTGCGGGTGACGCCCGGTGCAGCAGGGGCGCGTGTCACCGGCCAGACCACTATCGCCGTCACCCGGCTCGACAATGGCTTTTTCCAGAAACTGACCGACGGGCTGCCGCGCATCACCGCCGATATCGACCTGGCGAGCGACCTGTCGCTGGCGTTCAGCAACGCGCGGCTGGCATCGCCCGCCATGACGCTCACCGCCGCCGGTACGCGCAGCCCGGCGGGGCTGGTGAAGCTGACCGGCAGCGGCGTTTCCCGCGACTATGGCCCGCTGACGCTGGCGCTGGCCGGCCCGATCGAGGCGCCGGTCGTCGATGTGGTGCTGAAGCAGCCGGGCATGGGCATCGGCCTTGCCGCCGTCAACGCCCATGTCGCACCGGCGCCGGGCGGCTGGCGCTACACCGCCGATGGCGGTTCCAGCTATGGCCCGGTGACATCGAACGGGCTGATCCGCACCGACACCGACCCTGTCGCCATCGAAATCGGCAGCGTCACCATCGCCGGGCTGACCGGCAACGGCCGCATCGTGCAAACCGCCGCCGGGCCGTTCAACGGGCGCATCGACCTGAAGGGCGCAGGGCTCCTCGGCACCGCCACCCTCAGCGGCGCCGGTGCCGTGCAGCGTGCTGATATCGCCGCCAATGCGAAAGGCGCGCAACTGGCGCTGACGGTGCCTGTGACCATCGACAGCGGCATGCTGAAGCTGGCGGTGCTGCTTCCGGCCAGTGGCGCCACCGCCACCGGCAGCTTCAACCTCGCCGGGGTGGAGCGGGACGGGCTGCGCATCGACAGGACCGAGGGCAGCATCGCCTATGCCGATGGCAGCGGCAGCGCGAAATTTTCGGCCAGCGGATCCACCAACATCCCGTTCAACGTCAATGCCGATGCGAAACTGGGCCCGGACCGAATCGAGGTTTCGGCGGCCGGTACGCTGGATGGCCGCGCCATCAGGATGAGCGGCCCGGCGATCTTCGCACGCGCGCCGCAAGGCTGGCGGCTGTCACCATTCAGCATTGTCACACCCGACGGTTCGGCGGAGCTTTCCGGGCTGCTCGGCGACAGCAAGATGCTGAAGGCGCGGTTCGACAAGGTATCGCTGTCGCTGCTCGCCGTCGCCTATCCGTCGCTCGATTTCAGCGGCCGGATCAGCGGGACGATCGATGTCGGCATGTCCCCTGGCGGCGTGCCGAGCGGCAATGCCAATCTGCGGCTGAATGGCCTGTCGCGAGCCGGCATTGCTTCGGCGTCAACGCCCGTCGATGTCGGCATCAATGCCGTGCTGGCGGCGGGCGGCACAGTCGCCAAGGCAGTGATCGTGCGCGGCGGCAAGGTTGAGGGCCGAGCGCAACTGCGCGTCGGTCCGATCCCGGCGGGCGATGCCAGCCTGCGCGATCGGCTTTATGCCAGCCCGGTGTTCGGCCAGGTACGATACAACGGCCCGGCACAGGCAATATGGGGCCTTTCGGGTTTCGAGGCGCTGGACGTGCGCGGTCCCGTCGCCATCGCCGTCGACATGGGCGGCGAATTGGGTGATCCAAAGCTGACCGGCACGCTGCGCAGCATCGGTGCGCGGCTGGAAAGCACGCTGATCGGCGCGGTCGTCGACGATACCACGCTGGAGGCAAGATTTATCGGCTCGCGGCTGGAATTCACGCGGTTCTCGGGCCGGGTCGGCAAGGGCGGCAGCATCAGCGGCACCGGTGGCATGGATCTTTCCGCCGAACGATCGTTCCCCATCGATATCCGGCTGAAGGTCGACAATGCGCAATTGCTCAACCGCGACGATTTCAGCGGCGCCGCCACCGGCCGGCTGCGGATCGCCACCGACGCCTATGGCGGCGTGGTTTCCGGCAAGCTGAAGGTCGAAAAGGCGACGGTGCGTATCGGGCGGACGGCGGTGGCCGACGTGCCGGTGCTGCAGGTCAACGAAACCAATACAAAGGCGCTGGGCCGGCCGGTACGGGGCTATGCGCCGGCGCAGCGCTGGCTGCTCAACCTTGATATTTCCGCCGATCGCCGGCTGTTCGTTTCGGGCATGGGCGTGGAATCGGAATGGCGCGCCGATCTGAAGATCAAGGGCGGTGCGCGGACGCCGGAACTGCTCGGGCGGGTCGAACTGGTGCGCGGCGATTATGATTTCGCCGGCAAGCGATTCACGCTCACCAATGGCTCGCTGCGGTTCCAGGGCGGCTATCCGCCCGATCCGTTGATCGACGTGACCGCCGAAACCACGACATCGGGCTTCACCGCACAGCTTGCCATCAACGGCACCGCGCAACGCCCGGACATCAAGTTCAGCTCGGTGCCGTCATTGCCGGAGGATGAAGTGCTAAGCCGCGTGCTGTTCGGTGATTCTGTTACCAATCTGTCAGCGCCAGAAGCGGTGCAGCTGGCCGGGGCGCTGGCCTCGCTAAGGGGTGGCAGCGGCGCGCTGAACCCGATCAACCTGGTCCGAAAGGGCCTGGGCATCGACCGGCTGCGCATCCTGCCCGCCGATACCACGCTGGGCCGCAAGACGGCGGTGGCGGCGGGCCAATATATCGGCCGCAGCGTCTATGTGGAGCTGGCGACGGATGCGCAGGGCTATACGGCGACGAATATCGAAGTGTCGCTGACCCGGTCGCTGGCGATACTGTCGCAGGTGGCGACATTGGGCGGGACAAGCGTAAGCCTGCGGTGGAAGAAGGATTACTGACGCAGCGACGCGTGCGCGTAACGCCGTTACGCGCCGACAGGCGCAAGTCCGGCCGGCGGGGCGGCGGGAGACCCCGCCGAACCCGTCCGACCATGCGGGCTTTGCCCGCGGCCCCTTACTTGCTTTTCAGGCCCGCGAGGCAGGTCATCCCCGCCCGATCAGGCGCCGCGCCATCGCATCGGCGACTGCATCCGTCGCCAGACCGCTGCGATCCGCCTCGATGAAGATATCGGCCAACCGCCCCTCGATACGGGCGATGGCGCGCGCCACCGATGCGGCATCGCCCTGCCCCAGATATTCGGCGGCGACGTTTATGATGCCGCCCGCGTTGATGACATAATCGGGCGCATAAAGGATGCCGCGGGCTTGCAACCGGCGGCCATCCTCCGGCGTCGCCAACTGGTTGTTGGCAGCACCGGCAACGATGCCGGCGCGCAGGCCGGCGATGGTTTTGGCGTCCAGCCCGGCACCAAGCGCATTGGGGCTGAACACATCGGCTGCAATCGCGGCAATGGCATCGACTGGCACCGCCACGCCGCCAAGCCGGGCGGCATAGGCGCGGGCACGACCGTCATCGATATCGGCGACCGTCAACCTTGCGCCCGCTACCGCCAGCTTTTCCGCCAGCGTACCGCCGACGCTGCCCAGCCCCTGGATCGCGACATGGACGCCCCGGAAATCATGGCGGCCCAGTTTGTGCGCCACCGCGGCGCGCATGCCGATGAACACGCCTTCGGCCGTCGATGGCCCGGGATTGCCGCCGGCCGCAGCACCGCTGGTTTGGGCCAGCCCCGATACGTGCCGCGTCTGGCGGGCGATGGCGGTGACATCGGCAACCGAAATGCCGACATCCTCGGCGGTGACATAACGGCCGCCCAGCGATTCGACGACGCGGCCAAAGGCTTCCAGCTGCGCCTCGGTCTTGGGGGCTGTATCGGATTTCAGGATGACACCCTTGCCACCGCCCATCGGCAGCCCGGCCATGGCGTTCTTGTAGCTCATGCCGCGCGACAGGCGCAGCGCGTCTGTCAACGCCGCCGTATCATCGGCATAGGCCCAATATCTGCATCCGCCCGCCGCCGGCCCCAGGTGCGTCGAATGGATGGCGATCACGGTCCTGAGGCCGGTTGCGGCATCATGGCCGAAATGCACAGCTTCATGGGCATCGAAATCGGGCGCGTCGAAAAGCATGGGCGACTCGTATGGTTTGCAGCTTCAGGATATTTCAACAATGCGCAATAAATGAACAATGCCGCCGGGGAAAGGTCGAAAACCACCGGCATCGCCCGTATCGCCTCCAATCGCAGGATTTCCAGACGCCACCGCTTGCGCAGCGGCCTCGCGTCCTCTATCTGCGACGCCTCGCGCGGCGGTCGTAGCTCAATTGGTTAGAGCGCCGGTTTGTGGTACCGGAGGTTGCGGGTTCAATCCCCGTCGATCGCCCCAGCGCGCCCCCTCACCCCGGCTTGCCGGCGGCCAGCACGCCACAGGCGATGCGGGCGCCCGAATTGCCCGACGGGTCGGTCTTGTAGTCATCCGGCCCAGCGTGCACCATGATCGATGCGCCGTCGGCATCGACGAGCGGCATCGGCCCGTCGACCAGCCGCAGTCCCGGTTGCACCGCATCGAGCACACCCTTGCTGTCATCGCCGAACACGATATTTGGCAGATCACCGGCATGTTCGCCGGCCGGGTTCATGCGGCCATGCTGCTTCATGCCGGGGTTGAAATGCCCGCCCGCCGTGGTGAAGCCAGGCGCGTCGCATTTGCCCACCGCGTGCAGGTGCACGCCATATTGGCCGGGCGGCAGGCCGCGCATTTCCAGATGAACGCGCGTGCCATCGGCTTCCTGGGACAGCGTCGCCATGCCAAGCGGATCACCGCTGGCGCCGATGACTTCGCTGGTGATGATCAATTTGGGCGGCGCGTCGCGGGTGCGGCCCATCGATGTCGCGCCGCTGTGCGAGCAGCCGGCCAGCAGGCCAGCAAGCGCCGTAGCGCAAAGACCAGCGCGCAGATGCTTCTCGATTTGCATGATATATCTCCCGGATGCTGAAATCAGGCCAGACCGTAATGCGACACCAGCCGGTCCAGCGCCAGCTTGAGCACCAGTTTTCCGGCGCGATTCGGCCAACCGAGCGCGGATTCAGCGGTTTCAAGCCCTTCGCCAAGGCAGATTACCCGCCACAACACATCCGACAGCCCCGGCCCGGCCGCAGCGACGGCGGCGTCGAATCGCTGCCGGGCGCTGATCTGCGCGGTTGTCGGGTCTGCGCCGCCGCCCGCCGATCGCCCGCCCGGCGCCGGATCCCAGCGCATCGTGACGCGCGGCGCCTGCCCCGCCACCATGAAATCATGACGCAGGCGCTCGCTGGCGCGGAACTGCGCCGCTGTCACCATGTCGCGTCGGGCCAGCCAGGCCAGCGGCGATTCGGCGAGATTGACCGTTACCTCGCGGCGATCAACGGCATCACCGGGCGCCAGCGTACGTTTGGCAAGCAGGCGATTCATCGTCGCGGGTTCGATCTCCAAGTCTTTCGCAGGGGTTGAACGAGCCATCATGGTTACTCCCTTTGATTATTGAGACGAAAGGGGTTGCCACAGTCAGCGTATTGTAGGACAGAAAGAACCGTAAAGGTTCAAAACTTTTTGGGGTCGAGTTATGCTCACGCGTATCAGGGAAGTTCGCAAGGCCAAGGGCCTGACGCTGCAGGACGTCGCCGAACGCTGTACCCCACCGACCACGGCGCAAACCATCGGCCGGCTTGAAACCGGCACGCGTACCGTTTCGGTCGGCTGGTTGAACCGCATCGCCGGTGCCTTGCAGGTGGAGGCCGCCGATCTTGTCACCCTGCCCGATCGCGCCGATCTGCCGGTGGTTGCCATCCTGTCCGGCGATGGTGCCACCGCGCCGCGCAAACCGATGCTGTTGCTGGCGCCAACCCCGGTTGGTGACATGGTCGGCATTCTCGTCGATGTCGCGCAAGGGGATTACCGGTCTGGCGACGCCTTATGGGTTGAAAAGCTGGCGCCGGCGGATTTCGGCCGCGCAATCAACCGCGATGTGCTGGCGCCGCGGCCGGTCGGGCGCTTCGCCTTTGGCCGGATGGTGGCGACCGAGGCAGGCCGGGTGCAAATCCTGCCGGCAAATCCCGGTGAACGGCAGGTCGTACTCGATCCGCCCTGGATAGGCGTGGTGCGGCAATTGGTGCGCAGCCTGTAAGGACTCGGCAGGCAGGCCCGACGCTCACGCCAGTTTTGTGCTCAACCTTGGCGGGTGAAGAGGTTTTCCGGGTTGCGCATCGCCTTGAATTCCAGCGCATTTCCGGCCGGGTCAAACAGGAAAAACGTGCCTTGCTCTCCTGGCTTGCCGGCGAACCGAACGTGCGGCGGCAACTCGAACGCGACACCGGCGGCGGCAATGCGCGCGCCCAGCGCCTCCCATGCCGGCCAATCGAGAACCATGCCGAAATGCGGCACCGGCACGGCATCGCCATCGACAGGGTTGCGAACCACCGCGCTTCGCGGGGCCTTGTGGACGACAAGCTGGTGGCCGCCGAAATCGAAATCGATCCAGATGTCCGACGAACGCCCCTCCGCACAGCCGAGCACATCGCCGTAAAATCGGCGCGCAGTGGCAAGATCGTCGACCGGAATCGCCAGATGAAACGGATTCATTGTCGCCATATCGTATTTACGTCCTGTTGATGATTATCCGGCGCGGGCCCATCGGGAACAACCGGATCGGCTGTTGCAACGGCGGGTGATCCGGCCTGTTCGGCGATCCGGCTGAACAGCCGCCGCGACTCTGCGGCAATTTCGGCCCCCGGCGAACCGAACAGCGCCATCCCATCCGGTCGATCGGCTTCCGGCCGAAACGCCAGTGACGGCAATCGTCCATCGGGCAGCAGATGGTTGCGATCGAGCAACCAGGCGATGCTCGCCATCAATCGCGCCGTGATCGCAAGCGCTTCGGTGGCAACGGCGGCCCGCGCCCGGGCTGGCAATGCTGCGCGCCAGGCCACACCAGGTCCATCGAACCAGGCACGCGACCGGTCGGCAAGCGCCACCGCTTCGCTGTACAGCGAATCAAGTTCTGCAGGCGGTCGCGAATCCATGGCTGGGAGTGTGACACGCCGCTCGCCTCAAGCGCCAGCCCCGCCGCCGGGTCCATCCGCGATTGATCCGAATTCATGCGAACTCGTCCGAACCCGGCACGATATCGACGTGCCAGACCCCTTGAACTTGGCCACGGCAAACCCAGATTCATCGTGTCGGCGTTGCCATTCGGGACGTCGGCAATCCCGGCCCATCGGGCGGGAAATATGGCAACTCGCTTATTTGAAAGGAAACGCCCCATGCGTGCATTTGACATCTCTCCGCTGCTCCGGTCGTCGATCGGCTATGAAAACCTCAACCGGCTCGTCGAATTCGCCGGCCGTGTCGATGGCGGCGACAATGCCTACCCCCCGTATAACATCGAAAAGCTTGGCGACGGTGCCTATCGCATTGCAATGGCGGTGGCCGGGTTTGGCGAAAGCGAGCTCGACATCACGGTCCAGGAAAACACGTTGATCGTCGTCGGCGTCGCTGCGCCTGAACCCGACAACGCCAGCGACGGCCGGGTCTTCCTGCATCGCGGCATCGCAAAGCGGGCATTCGAACGCCGGTTCCAGCTCGCCGACACCATCAAGGTGACAGGCGCCAGCTATGCTCATGGCCTGCTGAACATCGAACTGGTGCGCGAAATTCCCGAGCACAAAAAGCCCCGCAAGGTGGCGATTGGCGCCTCGGTGGACGCCGTGCAGCCCAGCGTCAACAAGATCGCGGCATAACGACCAGCCGCCCGATCAACACCACAAACGATCGGACCGCCGGGGCTCAGACCTCGGCGGTCTTGCGGCGCACCGTTTGAAATCGCTGCAATTCAACGGCCGGTTCAGCCCAGTCCGGTGCCAGTTGGGCGGCGCGGCTATAATCGTCATAGGCGTCGCGGGTGCGGCCCAACGCTTCGTTGGCGATCCCCCTGGTAAAATAAGCGACCGCCGGCTTTTGCGGACCGCGGTCGATGCCTTCCGACAGCATCGCAACGGCTTCGCGATTGCGATCGCCCTTGCGCAACAGCGCGACGCCCTTGTTGATATAGCCTTCGGCGGTTTCGGGGTGCAGGGCGATGGCGGCATCGAAATCGGCGATGGCTGCTTCAAGCTGTTTGGCCTGCATATTGACGATACCGCGGTTGATCAACGTGGCGGCGCGTTCGGCCGTCGGCAAATCGGCCTCGGCGAGCGCAGCGTCGCAAACACGTAGTGATTGGGGCAATTCCTGGCTTTTCTTGGCCGCCTCGAAACAGTCGCGAGCCTGGCTGCTGGCCGGCATCGAGGGCTTCGATCGCGCAATCGCTGTCACACTGATTCCTGCACTGGCCAGCAGGGCGGCGCATATCGTGATCTTCATCATGGCAACCTCCCCGGCCTGATCGACATGGCAGATGGTATCACGGCTAAAGGGCAGCGGAAACCGGCGGGGGCTCAGGCGATGATGTCGGGGATCAACATGTCCTCCAGTTGGGCGATTTCATCGCGCAACCTGAGCTTGCGCTTCTTGAAACGCTGCAACTGGATCATGTCGACAGTGGGCATCATGCGCAGCGCTTCGATCGCAGAATCGAGATCACGGTGATCGCGCCTGGCAATCTCGATCCTGGTACGAATTTCGATTTCTTCCACCGATCATCTCTCCAACCGCCTATGCCGATTCGCTGCGCGCCGGCCCGAAGGATGACAAGGGTAAACAGAAATTTTACGCGGCGTCACCACATCTGGTGGCTTGCGCGGTTCTGGCACAAATTGCCGACCTTCTGGCGCGAAATTGCACACAGGCTTGGACAAGCGCCGCCGGCCATGATTGAATGGGTGATCCCAACCACAGGCATCGGGAAACAGGTTTTCCCAGCCGCTTTTCGGGAGACTTCAATGCCCAATGCTCATCTCGCCAGCCTCAACGCACGCCATGCCAAGCTCGATGCATCCGTCGTCGCAGAAACGCGCCGCCCGATGCCGGATCAAGCCCGGCTGGCGCGATTGAAGCGCGAGAAGCTGATGGTCAAGGAAGCCATTTCCCGCACCCATTGACCCGCACCGATTGATCGCGGCAGCCGATCCCCTGCGGTTCGGGCCTGCCCCGTTTCGGGGAGGCCGGCCCGGGCAGCACAGGCGCCTCACCAGCGCTCGCGCTTCATTCGTCGCGGGTGATCTTCTCGTCGCGTTCGTGGCGTTCCTGGGCTTCCAGCGTCATCGTCGCGATCGGTCGTGCCTCCAGCCGCTGCAGCGAGATCGGTTCACCGGTGACTTCGCAATAGCCATATTCGCCGGTTTCGATGCGGCGCAGCGCGGCGTCGATCTTGCTGATCACCTTGCGCTGCCGATCACGGGTGCGCAACTCGATGCCCCAATCGGTTTCGCTTGAAGCGCGGTCGGTCACATCCGGTTCCCGCAAAGGTTCGGCTTTCAGCGTTTCCAGCGTACTCGCCGCTTCACGAAGGATCGATTCCTTCCAATCGACCAGTTTGCGCCGGAAATAGGCGAGCTGCAGCGGGTTCATGAACGCCTCGTCCGGCGATGGCTGGTAACCCGCCGGCACAATCGCATCGATCTCCGCACCAGCGCCGCCCGCGCCGACACCCTTGTCCGAAACCGCAGCGTCCAAGACTTCTGCGACCTCGCCGCGATCCGCCTTCCGTATCGTCGATGACGATTCGATCATGCAAAATCTCCACCCGCCGGATGCGATCCGCCGCAACCTCCCCAGGTTTCGACGCAACGTGCAGAGCCGGCCTGAATGCCCGAAGGCGAGCACCATTCCCCGGGGCGGCTAATAGCGGCGGGAGGCGCGGCGGGCAAGACAGTACGTGGTGAAAATTCACCCTGTTTCCGGGCAAAATGAGCATGTTTTTGGTAGATTGCAAAATTTGGCGACGCGCGATCGGCAGGATGGCGGGGATACAATGCCGGCCATGCGGTACCTCGCGCCGCTCCCCTCAACCTGCGCCGATGCGGCGAATCAGTCCTTGGCGAGCCCGTCCAACCGCGCCTGCAGCGCGGCAAGCTGGGCCTTCAAAGCCTTTACTTCGGCGTCGGTGCCGGCGACATCGGCGGCCGGCGCCGGCTTTTCCGCTTTTGCGGTGCCGCGGCCCCCGGTGAGCAGCTCGCCGGCGGCCTGGAGCATGGCAAGGTTCTGCTTGGCCAGCTGTTCGAACGGTTTCATCGCCACGTTGCGGAACTTGTTCTGGTTTTCCGTAAAGGCCGCCATCGATGCTTCCAGATAGCCCGGCACCATGGATTGCATCGAATCGCCATACATGGCGATGATCTGGCGCAGGAACGGCACCGGCAGCATGGTCTGGCCGGTCGATTCTTCCTCCATGACGATCTGGGTGAGAACCGATCGGGTGATGTCGTCACCCGATCGGGCGTCGAACACCTGGAAATCCCGGCCTTCGCGCGTCATCGCGGCAAGATGATCAAGGGTGATGTAGCTGCTGGTTTCGGTGTTATACAGGCGGCGGTTGGCGTATTTCTTGATGACGATCGGCTGTGCAGCCTTGGCATCATTGGGCTTTTTATCATCACCAGAAGCGGGATGGGAAGACGAAGCGTTGGCCATGGAAAGTCCTGATAACGGCGATTTAGTCGGCTTACCACAGACAGTTGCTGCACCGCAACGCAAACGCGGCCCGCACCCGCTGCCAACCTTTCTTGCCCATGCCAGCCGGGCCTGCGCCGGGGATGCCGGGCGGCTGCGACGGGTGCTGGCCGGGTTGCGCCGGTATCAGGAGGCGCCACCGACGGTGGCCCGGCCGGTGCGGCCGGTTGTGGCGCAGTCCGGCAATGCAGTGCTGCGCGATCATGGCAAGGGCGGCGGCGCGCCCGTGGTCGTCGTGCCTTCGCTGATCAACCCGCCGACCGTGCTGGACCTTGCCCCCGGCAATTCGCTGCTGGCGGCGCTGGCGGCCGCCGGCCTGCGGCCGTTGCTGGTCGATTGGGGCGAGACCGATCCGGCGGGGCTGGCCGAACTGGTCGAAACCCGGCTTGCACCACTCATCGCATCGCTCGGCGAACCGGTCGCAGTGGCGGGCTATTGCCTCGGCGGCACGCTGTCGCTCGGCGCCGCATCGCTGCTGGGGCCACAGGTGACGCGGCTGGCGCTGTTGGCGACGCCCTGGCACTTTACCGGCTATGGCGATGGCGGCATCGCCGATTGGTGGTTGAATGCAGAACCGCTGGCGACGGCGCTGGGCGCAGTGCCGATGGACCTGCTGCAGCCGATGTTCTGGTCGCTCGATCCGGCCGGGCTGGCCACGAAATATGAAAAATTCGCGGGGCTGCCGGATGGCCCGGACGTGGCGGCCTTTGTCGCGCTGGAGGATTGGTCCAACACCGGCCAACCATTGTCGCTGGCGGCGGCGCGGGAGATGGCTGAGGATCTGTTCGGCGCCAACCTGCCCGGCGAGGGGGCTTGGATGGTGGGCGACCGCGCGGTCGATCCGGCGAAGCTCGGCCTGCCCATTCTCGATATCATCGCCGGGCGGGACCGCATCGTGCCGCCGTCGGCGGCGCTGTCGACACGCGGGCCGGGCGTTCCACTGACACTTGATGCCGGGCATGTCGGCATGGTGGTCGGCGGGCGGGCGCCGCAGATGCTGTGGCAACCACTGGCGGCGTGGCTGCTTGGCTAACGCCGCTCTCTGGCCTTTGCCGCTGCCAGCCTTTAGCGTTGGGCCAAATCGAATCGCATCTTGCCCTGGGAGCTTCTGTAATGACCGGAACCGTAATCACTGCCGCACGCCGCACGCCTGTCGGCAGCTTCATAGGCGCCTTCGGCAACACCCCGGCGCATGAACTCGGCCGCGTCGCGCTGCTCGCCGCCATGGCCGATGCAGGGGTTGAAGCCGGGGAAATCGACGAAGTCATCCTTGGCCAGGTGCTCACCGCCGGGCAGGGCCAGAACCCCGCCCGCCAGGCCGCGATGCACGCCGGCATTTCCCAGGAAACCCCGGCCTGGGGCGTCAACCAGGTTTGCGGTTCCGGCCTGCGCGCCGTCGCGCTCGCCGCCCAGGCGATTCAGGCTGGCGATGCCAAGATCATGCTCGCCGGCGGCCAGGAATCGATGAGCCTGTCGCCGCACGCCCAGGCGCTGCGCACCGGCACCAAGATGGGCGCGCTGGAATTGATCGACACGATGATCAAGGACGGGCTTTGGGATGCCTTCAACGGCTATCACATGGGCATTACCGCCGAAAATGTTGCGGAAAAATATCAGATCACCCGCGCCGCACAGGATGAGTTTGCCGTCGCCAGCCAGAACAAGGCCAGCGCCGCCCGCGCCGAAGGGCGTTTCAAGGGCGAAATCGCACCCGTCACCATCAAGGGCCGTAAGGGCGATACCATCGTCGAGCACGACGAATATATCCGCGACGGCGTGACGATCGATTCGATCAGCGGGCTGCGCGGCGCCTTCAAGAAGGACGGCAGCGTCACCGCCGCCAACGCATCGGGCCTGAACGATGGCGCGGTCGCCCTGGTGGTGATGAGCGAGGCCGAAGCATCGCGCCGCAACGCCCCGGTGCTGGCCCGGATCGCCAGCTGGGCATCGGTGGGTGTCGATCCCGCCATCATGGGCATCGGCCCCGTGCCGGCATCGCGCAAGGCGCTGGAAAAGGCCGGCTGGAGCATCGCCGACCTCGACCTGATCGAAGCCAATGAAGCCTTTGCCGCGCAGGCGCTGGCCGTCGGCAAGGAGCTTGGGCTTGACCCGGCCAAGGTCAATGTCAACGGCGGCGCCATCGCCATCGGCCACCCGATCGGCGCTTCGGGTGCTCGGGTGCTGACGACATTGCTGCATGAAATGGTGCGGCGGGATGTGAAGCGCGGGCTGGCGACCTTGTGCATCGGTGGCGGCATGGGGATAGCGCTTTGCGTTGAACGCTGAGCGCGGCGGTGAGCGGCCCGGCGCGGCGGAGCGTAGCAAGGTGATTGCGCAGCAATCGCAGCGCTGCGCGCCGACTCGCGCCAGCCCGGCCGGCGGGGCGGCGGGGCAACCCCGCCGAACCCGTCCGACGTCAGCCGCGGCTTTGCCGCGGCCCTGCCGCCAGTCACACCCCTAAACCACCATGGCACCCCCCACCGATCCTCCCCTCGCCCGCCTCTGTGCCGGCGGCCGCCACATCCGCATGCTGCTCGCCGGGCGCACCCCTCCCGGCCTTGCCCTGCCGGAATTGCGCCACATGGAACGGCTGGCCCGGCTGGCGCGGCCCGGGCAGAACGGCACCGGCGGCATCATCGCCGATCCGCAGCGGCTGCCGTTCACCGAATCGATGTTCGACCGGGCGCTGGTATCCAGCCCGCTGCCGGCGTCGGCGGCGCGCGCCGAACTGCGCGAAATCTGGCGCGTGCTGGCCCCCGCCGGGCTTGCCGTGCTGGTCGTCCGGGCGCGGCGGCCGTGGCAATTCAACAGCCATGGCTGGCGGCAGCCGGCGCTGGCGCCGTTGCTGGAGGATGCCATGTTCGAAGTGCTCGACTGGCGCATCGAGACCATTCCCAACCGGCATCATTTGATCCTGGTCGGCAAGCGAGACGGGCTGCGACCGGCGATGGTCGGCCGGGTGACGGACAGCGCGCTGGCAACGGCGACGGAAGGCGCATCGAAAAGGGACGGGCATGACGCCTGAACAGGCGGCGGGAATCGCCAAAATGGTGCCGTTTGCCGCGCATCTCAATTTCGAACTGACCCATTGCGAGCGCGAAAAGATCGTCGTCGAAGTCGATCTGCGCCCCGAATATTGCACCATGGGCGGCACCGCGCACGGCGGTTTTTTGATGGCGCTGGCCGATTTCACCGGCGCTGTGGGCGCCTTCATGGTGTTGCCCGAAGGCGGCAAGGGCACCACGACAATCGACAGCAAGACCAACATGATCGGCGCCGCCCCGGCCGGCACGCGGCTGCGGGCGACGGCCCTGCTGGTCCACGCCGGCCGCCGCACCTCCGTGTGGACCACCCGGGTTGAAACGCCTGAGGGCAAGTTGATCAGCGTGACGACACAGACGCAAATGGTGCTGTAGGCCGGCGTTCGACCCATGATCGACCATGCATAAGTTTACCAAGTTTACCGTTTCGGGGGATTCTGACGAAACCCCGTGCCGTTTGAATGGCAGACTGCCAACGCCGGATTCGACCCCATCGATGTCAAAGAACGCGTGATGATTCCGGTAGCCGATTTCGAGCGTGTAGGAAAATGTTGCTCGTCGCGAGCGAGCTTCATTCCCGGCGGCAGCATTCTCCCACTTGCGGACATTCCGATCAGGCGCGACCATGGCAAAATGAACGACGTTTCCGCTCTCTCACAGCCGCATGTGCGCCACGAATTGCAGACCTTCCTTTCAGAGCTTCAAGCCGCCGACCCGCGAGCGACATGGCGAGCTGAGCGCGATAGCGGTTTGGCATCCGGCATCGATCAGGTCTTCCACTTCTTCTTCGATGACAACGACTTCGACGAGGGCGCGGTCGGTGTCAGCCTTCTCAGCGAAGTAGAGGTGCGCGGTGTAGCGGGTGTGAAGCAGGCGCTTCAGCAGGTGTTGGCCGCCGTGGGCGATGCTGACGATGATGCGTTTGTCAGACACCCGCTTTGGGCTGGGGTGAGGCAAGCGATAGAGGCGGCAGAGCTTCGAACATTAACCGACCCGAACGTCCGCTAACCACCATAAGCCGTCATAAAGCCGCGAACTCGGTACGTCGGCGCTATGGCGCGCCGACAGCCTTGTTCACCACCCCTTGCGGCGCAGGCAAAACCGCCTTGTCGATGCTCGCCGCAACGCCGACGCTGCGGCCGGCCAGATTGGGCACGCCGTAGCGGACGGAGGTGCCCATCACCTGCGCCGCCTGCGACAACGTCAGGCCATAGTCGGTTTGCAGCCATTGGATCATGCCGGTGCTGGCCGCCTTTAGCGCGTCATCGAGTGATCCGCCCTGCCCCAGCGTGATGATCTGTGTTGGCGATTCGACGCGCGGCAGGTTGATTGCCTTGCCCTTGATGACATCCACGCTGAATTCGGCATCCATCGAGGTTTCCAGCGCATATTGCGAGGTTTCGCCATCGCCCTGCAACGCATGGGCATCGCCCAGATAGAGCAGCGCGCCGGGTTGCTGCACGGCAAAATAGACGGTGTTGCCCTCGATCACCGCTGGAAAGTCCATGTTGCCGCCGTTGCGCCCGGTGTCTCCGGTCGAGATGGGCGGCGATCCGAACCCCGGCGCCACCGCCAGCCCGCCCAGCATCGGGCGTAGCGGCACCGAAAAGCCGCGCAGCGCGCCGGTTGCGCCTTCCGGGCTGGCGCGGCCCGCCACAAGGTCCAGTTTCCAGCGCACCGGCTTGCCCAGATCGGCCGCCGCCGCAACCAGGCCTGACCCCAGCGCCCGGCCGACGATGGTGTCCAGGCTGTCGGCATAATCGCGGTTCAGTTTCAGCCTGCGGATATGCACCACGAGCGTGTCGCCCGGCGCCGCACCGGCGATGAAGAACGGCCCCGTTTGCGGATTGCCGAACAGCGCGCGGGTCACGCCCTTTTCGTCGACGCCGCCGGAATCGATGGTGGTGGTGTGCACGCTGTCACCCGGCCAGATGACCAGCACCGGCGCACGATCGGCGTTGAAGGTGTTGGAATAATCGGTCGGCACGAATTCATGGCGGCGCGGGCCGCCTGCCGGCCTGTCGGGGACCCGCCAGGCCTGAAAAGCGTGCCTGGCCCGCGCCTTGGGATCATTGGTGTCAGGGTTATCGACAATCCCGCGCATCGCGGTGCCGGCCACCGATCCTGCAAACACCGATTGGCGGTTTTCGGAATCGACGCTGGTGAAATTGATGCGCTTGCCTTCGAACGTGCCGCTTACCCGCTCGCCATCGAAATCGCCCTTTATCGCGCGATTTTCGCGGTCGATCGTCAACGTCGAAAAGGCGGGGTTGCCCCACAGATCGGTCCTGACGATCCAAGTCTCGCTCGCCCCCGCCGATACCGCCGCAAAGAGGCCGATGACGGCAACACAGGTTCCAAAAGCGCGCATGTGGCAGAATTCTGTTGTTGCCGTGATGACCGTGTCGATGGGCGGCCAGTCAGCGGTTTGAGGCATGGCAGGTCAGTGTTGCCGCGCCTGATCCCGCCGCAGCACGAATACCGCCTGTTCGGCGAACAGATTGGCCCCCGCCGATGGCCGGCGCGTGCCGCGCGAAAGAAAGGCGGCGCTTTCGATGGCCAGCCCGAGTTCGGCCACCAGCGCGCGGAAATCATCGATGGTGCAGAAATGGATGTTGGGCGTTTCGTGCCAGCTTACCGGCAGGGTTTTCGTCACCGGCATGCGCCCGCCGACCGCCAGCGAGGCACGCACCCGCCAATGGCCGAAATTGGGAAAGCTGACCACCGCGCGCCGGGCGATGCGCAGCAATTCCAGCAGCACCGGGGCCGGCCGTTGCATCGCCTGCAGCGTGTCCGACAATATCGCCATGTCGAACGCATCATCGGGATAATCCGCCAGATCGGCATCGGCATCGCCCTGCATCACCGACAGGCCCCGCGCCACGGCGCCGGCGACATTGGCGGCCGACACATCGATGCCGCGCGCATCCACACCCTTGGTATCGCGCAGATAGGCCAGCAACGCGCCA
Source organism: Sphingomonadales bacterium (assembly GCA_038217075.1). GTDB lineage: Bacteria > Pseudomonadota > Alphaproteobacteria > Sphingomonadales > Sphingomonadaceae > Sandarakinorhabdus. Next base: position 12,958 of record JBBQPR010000022.1, on the reverse strand, counting down.
TCGCCGCAACCAATATCGAGCACGCGCGCGCCCCGTGGCACAGCCGCCGCAATGGCCGCCAGATCGGGGCGCAATTGCCCTCCGCTCACGCGGTTTCCCCGGCGCGCAGGAAGCCATCGACGACGCGGTTCATTTCCGGGGCATCGAGCAGGAAGGCATCATGGCCGAACGGGCTTTCCAGTTCGACAAAGCTGACCGCCGCGCCGGCGGCGTTGAGCGCCCGCACGATGCGCCGCGATTCCGCCGTCGGGTACAGCCAATCCGAGGTAAAGCTGACCAGCGCAAAGCGTGCCTTCGTGCCGGCAAAGGCATGGGCGAGCACGCCATCATGCGGTGCGGCCAGATCGAAATAATCCATGGCGCGGGTGATGTAGAGGTAGGAATTGGCGTCGAACCGCTCGACGAACGCCAGCCCCTGGTGGCGCAGATAGGATTCGACCTGGAATTCGGCATCAAAGCCAAAGCCGCCCTTGTTATCCTTGGCGGTCTTGCGGTTCTGCAGGCGGCGGCCGAAGCGTTCGGTCAGGCCCGCTTCCGACAAATAGGTGATGTGCGCCGCCATCCGCGCCACCGCGAGGCCCGCCGCCGGTGGCTTTGCCGGCGCATAATTGCCGCCCGCCCAATCGGGATCGGCCATGATCGCCTGCCGCCCGACCTCGTGAAAGGCAATGTTCTGCGCCGAATGCCGGGCCGCACTGGCAATCGCGACAACCGAGCGCACCCGGTCCGGATGCGCCACCGCCCAATCCAGCGCCTGCATGCCGCCCATCGAGCCGCCGATGACCGCGGCCAGCCGTGCCACCCCCAGATGATCGAGCAGCGCCGCCTGGGCATTGACCATGTCGCGGATGGTGATGACCGGGAAGGCCATGCCATAGCGATCGCCCGTCGCCGGATCGATGCTGCCCGGCCCGGTGGAGCCGGCGCACCCGCCCAGCACATTGGCGCAGATGATGAAATGCCGCGCCGGATCGATTGGCAGGCCGGCGCCGACCAGCCGGGTCCACCAGCCGGGCTTGCCAGTGCGCGGGTGCAGGCTGGCGACGTGCTGGTCCATGGTCAGCGCGTGGCAGATCAGGATGGCGTTGCCGCCATCGGGCGCCAGTGTGCCATAGGTTTCATAGCCGATTTCAAGCGCCGACAGGCTTTGCCCGCCCACCAGCGCGAACGGGCCGGGCAGGATGGCGCGGCGATCAAGGCCGAAGCGATTGTCGGTGGCGGCACTGGCGAGCATTGCCCGGCGGTTAAGACGTTGCGGCAGTGATGTCCATCGGGGCGTTGCGAACGGAAGTTTGGGCGCTCAGCCGCGCGGGTCGATCGGGGTGATGTGGCCCAGCCGCTGCTCGATGGCCTCGGCGGCATCCAGCGCCAGGTCCTCGCGGCCACGATTGGCGGTAATCTGCACCCCCAGCGGCAGGCCGTTGGCAGTCCCTGTCGGCACGCACACCACCGGCAGGCCGAGCAGGTTCATCGGCACGATGAAGCGCAGCAATTCGACCGTTTCGGCGGCGCTTTCAGGCCCGGCGATGTCGAATCCATGTTCGAAAGCCTGCCGGGTCCAGGCCGGGCCGAGGATGAGCGGGCAATCGGCGAAAAATTCGCTCCAGGCCAGTGCGACGGCGTGGCGGCGCATGTGCAGCATCGTGTTGTCGGCAAAGCTGCTGCTGCCGAACAGGCCTGCGAAATCGGTGAAGAAGTGCATCGCATCGGCGGACATGATCTGGCCAAGCTGCGGCAACAGCGTGCCGAATTCCCAGGCCAGCCAATGCCCCCAGATGGCGGCGGCCTCCTCCAGCAGCGGCGGCGATACCATTTCGACGGCATAGCCGGCATCGGCCAGCGCATCGGCGGCGGCGCGGACGCTGGCGCTGATCTCGGGGGCCGTGCGGCCGCCGGGCGGATCGGTGACCACCGCAACCTTGATCGGCCCCGAAATTGCCGGGCCCGCTAGCGGCGCCGCAACGGCATTGGGATCACGCGGATCGGGCCCGGCAAGGATCGACAGCGCCAGCCGCAGATCGCCGACATGGCGGGCCATCGGGCCTTGCACCGCCATCAATTGCGCCGCCAGCAACGGGCTTTTCGGCTCGATCGCCGATGCATCGGGAATACGGCCCAAACCGGGTTTCAGGCTGACGATGCCACACGCAAAGGCCGGGTTGCGCAGCGATCCGCCGATGTCATTGCCAAGCCCGATGGGCGACATGCCAGATGCCAGCGCCGCGCCTTCGCCGCCGCTCGATCCGCCGGCGGTATGGCCAAGGTTGAACGGGTTGCGGGTCAGGCCATACAGCGCGCTATCGGTGTGCACGCGCAGCGCCATGTCGGGCAAATTGGTGCGCCCGATGGGGATGGCGCCCGCCGCCTTCATGCGCGCCACCACCGGCGCGTCGCGATCGGGCATGGCCCCCGCAAAGGCCGGCACGCCATGGGTCGTCGGCGTGCCGACAAGATCGATATTGGCCTTTACGGTGAACGGCACGCCGTGCAGCGGGCCAAGCGCCGTACCTGAGGCGACCGCCGCATCGGCGGCATCGGCCCCGGCGCGGGCGCTGTCGGCCAGGGTTGCAACAACGGCGTTGACCGCGCCATTGACGGCCGCGATGCGATCGAGATGCGCGTCGATCACGGCGCGGGACGTGGTTTCGCGCCGGGCGATCATGCCGGCGAGCGCGGTCGCCGATTCAGTCCAAAGCGCCCTGGTCACCATGATATCCCCTTCGCTGATATGTCGTGAGTCTAGGCACGGCGCCGCCCGGGTCCAGCCGCCATCATCGACAGGTACGAGCCCAGGGTGCTGGCTCTATATCGAAGGTTCACCGCCGCGGCCCATGTTGCGGCGCGGCAACACTGAGATCACAATGCGTCGGTTTTGTGACGTTTTCGTCGAAAATGCCTTGCGTTCGAAGCACCTGCGCTGGATCAACGGCAGTCGAATTTCGCCAAAGAGGTGTTTCATGTCGTTCAAGAGCCTGTTGCAATGCGGCGCGGTGATCCCCGCCCTGTTCGTCCTCGATGCCGGCGTCGGCCATGCCCAGACGACCGCCGCCGCCGAACCGGCTGAAGCCGATATGGTCATCGTCACCGGTTCGCGCATCCGCCAGGATCCGCTGTCGCTGCGGTCGCCTGTCGTCGTTGTCGACAGCACGGCGCTGGCCCGCACCGGCCTGTCGTCGGTCGCCGACATCCTGCAGCGCCTGCCCAGCGCCGCCGGCGGTTTGAACACCAAGGTCAACAACAGCGGCAACATCGGCAACCCGCCGGATGGTGGCGGCGTCGGCGCCGGTTCGGCTGAAATCAACCTGCGCTATCTGTCGGCCAAGCGCACGCTCGTGCTGGTCGATGGCCTGCGCTACGTCAACGGCTCCAGCGGCAGCGGCATCCCCGGCACCGTCGATCTGAACACCATCCCCGCCAACATGATCGAGCGGATCGAAGTGCTGCAATCCGGCCAGTCGCCGCTTTACGGTTCGGATGCCATTTCCGGCGTCGTCAACATCATCACCAAGCAGCAGCAGGAAGGCCTGCAGGCCAGCGCCCAGTTCGGCACCTTCCGCCAGGGCGATGGCCACACCCAGGATTACAACCTCAGCTATGGCTTCAACGGCCCGACGACCCATGTCGTCATCGGCGGCAGTTATGTGAAGCAGGACGCGGTGCGCACTGCCGACCGCTCCACCTCGCAATTCCCCAACCCCGGCCAGACCAGCTGTTCCGATCCCATTGGCGGCTGCAGCAGCGCCACGCTGAACGGCTTCATTGCCGTCAACGGCTATCCGAATCTGACCTTGAAGGCGCCGGTTTCCGGCAAGCCGCGCTTCGATCCGTTGAACCCGACCGGCCCCAACAGCGATTTCAAGCTGCTGACCTCGGCCGATCGCTTCAACTTCTCACCATTCAACTATTTCCTGACGCCGTCGGAACGCTATGGCGGCTTCATCAGCGCAAAACAGGAATTGTCGGATAACGTCAATTTCCGCGTCAAGGCCGTATACAACCGCCGCAATTCGCAGAACCAGGCGGCCTTTCTGCCGCTGTTCATCGGCCCCGACGCCGGCAACGGCAATCTGCTCGATATCATCTCGATCGATGCCACCAACCCGTTCAACCCGTTCGGCTACACGCTGTCGGCAGGCGGCCCGGGCAATCCGCCGGCCAATTATTCCACCGTCCGCCGCCGCCTGATCGAAGCCGGGCAGCGCACCTATACCCAGCGCGTCGATACCGTGTCGCTTACAGCCGGGTTCGATGGTTCGTTCCACATCGGCGAGCACAAATGGTATTGGGATGTCAGCGCCGTCATCGGCTATAACGACGCCAAACAGGCCTTCACCGGCAACATCAACGCCGCCAAGCTGGCCCAGGCGCTTGGCCCGATCTCGCTTTGCACCGGCACCTGCGTGCCGTTCAACCTGTTCGGCGGCCAGGGTTCCGTCACCCCGGCGATGCTGGCCTTTGCCGGCTATACCGAAAACAACCGCAGCAGCCAGCAATTGCAGGATTACACCGCCAATTTGACCGGTGACCTGTTCGACCTGCCGGCCGGCGCCGTCGGCCTCGCCGTCGGTTACGAGCACCGTTACCAGTTCGGCAGCTTCGATCCCGATCCGATCACTGCGGCCGGGCTCGGTTCAGACATTCCGTCGCTGCCGGCGCGGGGCAGCTATCGGTCCGACGAATTCTACGCCGAAGTTCGTGTACCGCTATTGAAGGAAGTGCCCTTCTTTGAATCGCTGGAAGCCGATGGCGCCGTCCGCCATACGCGCTATTCGACCAGCGGCAACAACACCAGCCTGACCGGCAGCCTGATCTGGAAACCGGTGCAGGATGTGCTGTTCCGCGGCTCCTATGCCCAGGGCTTCCGTGCCCCCAGCATCGGTGAGCTGTTCGGTGCCGCATCGCGTGCCGACGCGCCGATAAATGACCCGTGCACCAATATCCCGGGTTCGCCATACCAAACCAATACAACCGTACAAGCGAACTGCACCGCCAACGGCGTTCCGGATACCGGAAGCTACCAGGAAGCGAACGGCCAGCTTAGCGTGCTGACCGGTGGCAATGACAAGCTTACGCCTGAAAAGTCGCGCACCCTGTTGTTCGGTGCGGTCTATTCGCCGGCATGGGCGCGTGAATCGGGCTTTGCTTCCAACCTCAGCTTCGAAGCCAATTATTACGACGTGAAGGTGACCAATGCGATCGCCCCGGTCGATGCGCTCCTCACCCTCAACCGCTGCGCCTTCAGCGGCGACGCGCTCAGTTGCGCTGCCGTTTCGCGCGTGGCAAGCGGCCGTATCTCGCGGATCAATGCCCAGTTGCAGAACATCGGTGGCATCCGCACCAAGGGCATCGACATCACCGCAAACTATCGCAGCCGCCCGGCCAGCTTCGGCACCATCGGCCTGTCGCTGAACGGCAACTTCCTGCTGAAATACACCGAAACCTTCCCTGCCGAAGTCGGCTTCATCACGACGAATTACCGCGGCTTGACCCGTGGCTTTCCCGATCAGTCCTATCCCCGCTTCAAGGGCACGGGCATCATCGATTGGCAGATCGGTGATTTCGGCGCTTCGTTCACCGGCCGCTACATCGACGCGGTGCGCGAAGGCGACGGCAAAAAGCTGGGCAACACCTTCTATGGCGACATCCAGCTGCAGTACACGCCATCGGCGCTTGATCGCCGGGTGACGTTCACCGCCGGCGTCAACAACGTCTTCAACCGCAACCCGCCGGCCTGCTTCAGTTGCACCGGCCCGAACTATGATCCGACCACCTATGACGTGCCGGGCCAGTTCGGTTACCTGCGCATCGCCTACAAGATGTAACGCCGCATCGGCTGTTGCCGATCGAAACGGGGGCCGTCGGGAAACCGGCGGCCCCTTTCGTTTTGGCCATTTTCCGCCTAGAGGCTGGCCATGACCAGCACGACCACCCCCGCAGCAAAGCAACCCGCGATGAAGGCGAATGTCGCCGGCATCCACGCCTATGTGCCGGGCAAGGCCAGCCTTGATGCGCGGCCCGTCGTTGCAAAGCTGTCGTCGAACGAAAATCCGTTCGGGCCATCGCCCAGCGCCATCGCCGCGATGACCAGCCTGCTCGGCCAAAGCCATCTTTACCCGGACCCCGCCTCCACCGCGTTGCGCGAGGCCCTGGCCAGCCGCTATGGCATCGAAGCGGCGCAGATCATCTGCGGCACCGGCTCCGATGAACTGATCCACCTCGTCGCCGGCGCCTTTGCCGGGCCGGGCGATGAGGTGCTGTATGTCCGCCACGGCTTTGCCGTTTACGACATCGCCGCCCGCCGGGCCGGCGCAACGCCGGTGGTGGCGCCCGATGTGGATTATGCCTGTAATGTCGACACGCTGCTGGCCGCGGTCACCGCGAACACCCGCGTCGTGTTCCTCGCCAACCCCAACAACCCGACCGGCACGTTGATCCCCGCCTCCGAAGTCCGCCGCCTGCACGCCGCGCTGCCGTCCGACTGCGTGTTCGCGCTCGATGCCGCCTATGCCGAATTTGCCGAAGGCGATTATGAAGACGGGCTGGCGCTGGCCCGCGCCCATGGTAATGTCGTGGCGTTGCGCACCTTTTCGAAAATCTACGGCCTTGCCGCGCAACGCATCGGCTGGGCCTATGCACAGCCGCATCTGATCGACGCGATGCACCGCATCCGGGCGCCGTTCAATGTGCCGACCACCGGCCAGGCCGGCGCCATCGCCGCACTGGCCGATGAAGCCTGGGTGGAAAAAACCCGCAGCCACACGATCAAATGGCGGCAATGGCTGGCCGGCGAAATCGACGCGATGGGCAATGCCGGGCTGCGCGCCATCCCGTCTGCCGCCAATTTCGTCATGGTGGAGTTTCCCGAAACCGGCGCGGTCACCGCCGCAACCGCCAATGCCGCGTTGCTGGAGGATGGCATCATCGCCCGCTACCTCGCGGTGCAGGCGATGCCGCGCTGCATCCGCATCTCGATCGGGACCGAGGCGGAAACCCGCGCCGCCGCTGCCTCGCTGCGCGCCTTTGTCGAACGCGCCACCGGCACGCTGGCCGCCTGATGCTGCCCTTTGCGCGCGTCGCCATCATCGGCATGGGGCTGATCGGATCGTCGCTGGCCCGCGCCATCCGGCAGGACATGCCCACCGTCCGCCTGACAGTCAGCGATGGTGACGCCGGCGTTCGCGCCCGGGTGCTGGCGCTCGATCTGGCCGACGACATCACCGAAAACGCCGGCGCGGCGGTGGTCGATGCCGAACTCGTCATCCTTGCGGTGCCGGTCGGCGCGATGGGTGCGGTCGCCGCCGAAATCGCCGCCGAACTGGCGCCTGGCGCCATCGTATCCGACGTCGGATCGGTGAAGGAAAAGGTGCTGACCGACCTGACCGCGGCGTTGCCCGGCGTCATCGTCATCCCGGCGCATCCGGTGGCCGGCACCGAAAAATCCGGGCCGGACGCGGGCTTTGCCAGCCTGTTCAAGGACCGCTGGTGCATCCTGACCCCGCCGGCCAGCGCAGACGCCTGGCAGGTCGAACGGCTCGGCGATTTCTGGCGCGCGCTGGGCGCCAAGGTCGAAACCATGGACGCGCACCACCATGATCGCGTGCTCGCCGTCACCAGCCATTTGCCCCACCTCATCGCCTATTCGATCGTCGGCACCGCCAGCGATCTGGAAAGCGTGACGCGCAGCGAAGTCATCAAATATTCCGCCGGCGGCTTTCGCGATTTCACCCGCATCGCTGCCAGCGACCCGGTGATGTGGCGCGACGTGTTCCTCAACAACCGCGAGGCGGTTCTGGAGACCTTGGGGCGGTTCACCGAGGATCTGGTGGCGCTGCAACGGGCGATCCGATGGGGTGAGGGCGAGGCGTTGGAGGCGCTGTTCACGCGGACGCGGGCGATCCGGCGGTCGATTATTGATGAGGGGCAGGATATCGACGCGGCGGATTTTGGGCGGCCTCACTAGCGCAGCGCGGCCGAGCGCAGCCAACTGCGCGCGGACTCGCGCAAGCTCGGCCGGTGGGGCAGGTGGCCACGCCACCTGAACCCGTCCGACGGCGCGGGCTTTGCCCGCGCTCTTTCACTTTCTTTGCTTCTGCCTTTTCTCAGCCGACCAGATAAGGACAGGAAGCAAGGGCGTGGGCAAAGCCCACGCTGTCGCCGGACGGGTTCGATCGGCGTAGCCGATCGCCCCGCCGATCGGGCTTGCGCGAGTCCGCGCGCAGCTGGCTGCGCTCGGCCGCGCTGCGCCTTACCACGGCCGCCAGGCCGCCCTCTCCGCCTCCAAAGCCGCCAACCGCTCCGCCCCGAACCCGGCCCCCAACCGCTCCGCCAACACCATAGCCTCCGCCGCCGATCCGTTCCCGGCGCTCGCCGCCAGCCGCGCCCACACCCAGGCCTCCCCCAGGTCGCGCGCCACCCCGCGCCCGTTCGCCAGCGCCTTGGCCAGCGCCAGTTGCGCCGGGCCATAGCCTCGGTTGGCGGCCCGCAGCCACCACGCCGCCGCCGTCGCAGGATCCACCGGGCCACCCTGGCCCTTCGCCGCCATCACCCCCATCAACGTCTCGGCGATCGCCGAACCCGTATCGGCAATCGGCCGCAACAACCCGCGCGCCCGGCCATAATCCCGTGCCGCATAGGCCGACAGCCCGGCGTCGAGCGCCTCGACCGGCACCGCCGCCACAGCCGGCGCGGCGGCCAGGAACATCGCCACCACGATCGAAATTCTGCGCCAAAGCCTCAACATGCCGCTTCCATAATCTGCAATCCGCGCCCCGTCACCCGGACCGCAGCAACGCCACGCCAGCGTCACGCTCGAACAGGTACAGCAGCGCCCGCGCCGCCTGCCCGCGCGGCCCCTCCAGCCCGCCATCGCGGTCCAGCAACAGCCGCGCATCGTCCCGCGCCACGCCGACGAATTTCGCGGTGCGCTCCGGGTCCGCCACGCGGAACACCGCCTCTCCCGATTGGCGCACACCCAAAATCTCGCCGGCGCCGCGCAATCGCAAATCCTCCTCGGCAATGCGAAAGCCATCATTGGTTTCGCGCATCAGCTTCAACCGCGCCTTGGCAGTTTCCGATAGCTCGGCCCCGCGCAGCAACAGGCATACCGACCGCCCCGGCCCACGCCCGACCCGGCCGCGCAACTGGTGCAATTGCGCCAGGCCGAACCGCTCCGCCGCCTCGATGATCATCAGCGTTGCATTGGGCACATCGACGCCCACCTCGATCACCGTTGTCGCCACCAGCAGCCCCAGCGTGCCGCCCGAAAATTCCGCCATCACCGCGCCCTTTTCGGCCGGTTTCATGCGGCCGTGCACCAGCCCCACATTGCCGCCGAACCGCGCCTTCAGCATCGTCGCGCGCAATTCCGCCGCCGCCTCGTCGCCGGTTTCGCTGCCTTCCACCAACGGGCACACCCAATAGGCCTGGCCGCCGCCCGACAGATGCCGGCCCAGCGCCTCGATGACTTCGTCCATGCGCTCCACCGCCGTCACCCGCGTTTCGATGGGGGTGCGCCCCGGCGGCAGTTCATCGATGCGCGATCCGTCCATTTCGCCATAGGCGGTCAATTGCAGGCTGCGCGGGATCGGCGTCGCGGTCATCGCCAGCAAATGCGGCGGCGCCTTGGCCTTGCTGGCCAGCAACAGCCGCTGCGCCACGCCAAAGCGATGCTGTTCATCGACCACGACCAGCCCAAGATCATGATATTCCACGCTGTCCTGGAAAATCGCATGGGTGCCGATCAAAATGTCGATCCGCCCCATCGCCAGATCATCGAGCAAATCGAGCCGCACCTTGGCCTTGTCGCGTCCGGTCAAGATGGCGATGCGCACCGGCAGATCGCCGACCAGTTTCGTCAATGTCGCAAAATGCTGCCGCGCCAATATCTCGGTCGGCGCCAGCAAGGCCGCCTGCGCCCCGGCCTCCACCGCCGCCAGCATCGACACCAGCGCCACCAGCGTCTTGCCCGAACCGACATCGCCCTGCAGCAGCCGCAGCATCGGCGATGCCTGCGCCATGTCGCCCGAAATCTCGCCCAGCACCCGCGCCTGCGCCGCCGTCATCCTGAACGGCAGGCGCGCAATCAGCGGCCCGGTCAACCGACCGTCGCCGGCCAGCGCCCGCCCCTTGCGCGCCCGTGTATCGCGCCGCACCAGCAGCAGCGCCAATTGGTTGGCGAGCAGTTCGTCATAGGCCAGCCGGTCCTTGGCCTTGCCCTCCCCGTTCAACGTGTGCGCCGCCAGCAGGGCGGGCCGCCACGCTTCCCAGCCGTGGCGCTCGATGACGCTGGGTTCGATCCATTCGGGCAATTCGGGGGCGCGCTCGATCGCCTGTTCGACAATCTGCGCCATGCGCTTGTTGGTGATGCCTTCGGTCAATGGATAGACCGGCTCACGCAGCATCGGCCCCATCGCCTCCCCCGGCATGGCGATATCCGGGTGCGAGATCTGCAAGGTCTGGCCATATCGATCCAGCTTGCCGGTGATGCGGCGCTGCTGTTGCAGCGGCAGCTTGCTGCGCGCAAACGCCCCGGCCTGGCCGAAAAACACCAGATCGACCCATTGGCCCCCACCATCGACGGCACGCACCCGCAAGGGGCTGCGCGGCCCCCCCGAATCATACCCCACGATCGTCAGAACGACGATGATCGGCCGCCCGACCAACGTTTCATCGATATGATCGACCGCCACGCGTTCGATGGCCATCACCGGCAGATGGAACAACAGATCGATGGCGCGGGTAATCTTAAGCCGCGCCAATTGCCGCACCACCGCGGCGCCGACACCCTTAAGGGCGGCGGTTTCGGTGAATAGCGGGTTGAGAATGGCAGGCCGCATGGTGCGACACCGGGTAACAGATTTTTGCCTGCGTCCAAATGGTCGGCCTGCGTCGCATCCGGCCCTTGAGCCGCAGGCCGAGCGCGTCTATCGCATGCAGACACACGCCGCGCGGCCGCTTTTTGGCGGGCGTGCGGTTATCGCTGTTTATCGGCTCCGAATGAAACGCCAGGGAGATCGCCATGGATGCCGCCAACGATCCGGAAATCAGCCTCGACCACCGCCTGCGCCGGCTGCGCTTCCGCGCCTGGCACCGAGGCACCAGGGAGGCGGACCTGATGATCGGCGGCTTTGCCGATCGCTATGCCGCCGGCTGGAATGATGCCGAACTGCGCTGGTTCGAAGCCTTGCTGGATGAACAGGATGTCGATGTGATGGGCTGGGCGTTCGGCACCATCACCGCCCCGCCGGCCTTTCATGGCCCCATGCTGGATGCGTTGAAAAAGCTTGATTATGTCGCCATCGCAATGCGCTGACCCTGCTCCTCCCCCGCGAGGGGCGAGGACGCCGCGTGATTGACCTTCGCCGCTTTGCCGCCGCCACATCGTCGCTCACCCTCGCGCGCTGCAGCGCCGGCTTCCTGCCATGGCTGATGGCCGATGCCGCGCGTGCCGCGACAAGCCGCGCCGTGTTCATCGCCGCCGATGATGCGTCGGCGCGCGGCATGGCCGAAGCCGCCGGTTATTTCGCGCCCGAAATCGAGGTCATCACCCTGCCGGCCTGGGATTGCCTGCCCTATGATCGCGCCTCCCCCGGTCTGCGCGTTGCTGCGGAACGGCTGGCGGCGCTGGCGGCGCTGGGTGAAAAGCCCAAGGGCGCCCAACTGATCGTCACCACCATCAACGCCATGACGCAGCGCACCCTGCCCCCGGCACGCATCGCCGCGCTGACGGCGGTCATCAAGCCCGGCAGCCGCATCGACCGCGACGCGCTGGCCAAGAAGCTCGCCGCCAACGGCTATGTCCGCACCGATACGGTGGTGGAGGCCGGCGAATATGCCGTGCGCGGCTCGCTGCTCGATCTGATGCCCGCTGGTTCCTCGCACGCGCTGCGGCTGGATTTCTTCGGCGATGAAGTCGAAACACTGCGCAAGTTCGATCCCGCCACCCAGCGCACGCTCGGTTCGGCCGAAGGCTTCACCCTGCTGCCGGTCAGCGAAGTGCTGCTCGATGAAGCCCGCATCAAGAGCTTTCGCGCTGGCTATCTCGATCGGTTCGGCGCCACCGCCACCGGCGATCCGCTGTATGAAGCGGTCAGCGATGGCCGTCGGCTGGCCGGCATGGAACATTGGCTGCCGCTATTCGAGCCCGAACTGACAACGCTGTTCGATTATATCGGCCCTGGCGCCGTGATCGTGCGCGAATCCGGCGCCGAAAAGGCCGCCGAGGACCGGTTCGCCGCCATCAGCGATTACCACGACAACCGAACGGCGGCGCTGTCCGGCAAAAAGGGCAGTTACCGCCCGCTGCCGCCGCACGCGCTGTATCTTGGTGCCGATGAATGGGCATCATTGTTGAAGGCCCACGCCGTCCACCTCGCCAGCCCGTTTGCCGTGCCCGATGGCACGCTCGCCACCATCGATTGCGACGCCGAACCTCCGCGCGATTTCGCCCCCGAACGTATCGCCCAGGCCGCCGGGGGTGCGCCGGTCTATGCCGCGATCAAGGCGCATATCGACGAACGCCGCAAGGCCGGCGACCGGCTGGTGCTGGCCAGCTATTCGAACGGCGCCCGCGAACGGTTGATGGGCCTGCTATCTGATGAAGGCATCACCGGGCTGGTCCCTGCCGATAGTTGGCAACAGGCGCTGGGCGTCACCGCCAGGGGCGATGTCGCGCTGACGGTGGTGCCGCTGGAGCATGGCTTTACCCGCATCGAGCCCAAATCCGCGCTGTGCGTGCTCACCGAACAGGACATGCTCGGCGACCGGTTGATCCGCCGCAAGCGCAGCGCCCGCAAGGCCGATGCCTTCATGGCCGAATTGGCGATGCTGACGCCGGGCGACCTGCTGGTCCACCGCGAACATGGCATCGGCCGCTACGAAGGGCTGGTCGCCATCGAAATCGCCCGGCGCCCGCATGATTGCGTCGCGCTGACCTATGATGGCGGCTCCAAACTCTATG
>JBBQPR010000021.1:0-38562 GCA_038217075.1 Sphingomonadales bacterium | reverse complement strand
GCTGCCGATGCCGGCAGCCGTGTCGCTGCCGACACGAACCGTGCCGGCGTTGATACCGAGATTGTTGAAGCTGTTGTTGCCGTTCAGCACCAGGATGCCGCCGCCGACCTGCGAGATCGAACCGGCGCCAACCACGCTACCGTTGAGCGTCAGCACTTCACCCGAGCGCGCGTCGACAAGGCCGTTCCCCGTCGTCACGACACCATTGGCTAGCGTGATGGCTGCACCACCCGATTGCAGCGTTGCGTCGCTATTTAGTGCAATGCCGCCGATTCCGGCAGCTGTGTTGCTGCCAACCCGGACAGTGCCCGCGTTGATGCCGAGGTTGTTGAAGCTGTTATTGCCGTTCAGCACCAGCGTGCCGCCGCCGACCTGCGATATCGAACCGGCGCCAGCGACATTGCCGTTGAGCGTCAGAACTTCGCCCGCACGCGCATCGACAAGGCCATTGCCCGTCGTCACGACACCATTGGCCAGCGCGATGGCTGCACCACCCGACTGAAGCGTCGCATCATTGTTGATCGCAATGCTGCCGTTCCCGGCGGCCGTGTCGCTGCCGACACGAACGGTGCCGGAATTGATGCCAAGGTTGATGAAGCTGTTGTCGCCATTCAGCACGAGGATGCCGCTGCCAACCTGGCTGATCGAGCCAACGCCCGAAATAGGACCGTTGAGCGTGTAGATACCAGCGCCCGAATCGACGATGCCATTGCCCAAAGTGACAATGTCGTTGCCGGTCGTCACACCGGTCACAGCCGCCGCAAGAGTCGCGCCGCTGGAGATTGTCAATGTGCCGGTGCCCAATGCGGTGTCGCTACCGACAGCGAGCGTCCCCATCTGCAGGGCGGTACCGCCCGTGTAGCTATTGTCACCGCTAAGCGTGATCGTGCCGCCGCCCTGCTTGACGATCGAACCGGCGCCAGAAATCGGGGCCGAAATCGTGGCGCCGACGCCCGTGCTAGCGAAGAGAACGCCAGCGCCCGGGGTGTCGAGACCGCCGGTGCCGCCAACCAGATTGTAACCATCAACCGCAAACTGCAGCATTTGGAACGACTGGGTTCCATCGATCGTAACCGTGCCGGCCGTGCCGGCAAAGACACCGATCGTGCTCTGCCAGTTGGTGTTGATTGCGCTAGGCGGCGCGCCCGTCCAATTGCTGTTGTTGGTGTTCCAGGTGCCCGCGCCGCCGTCGATCACGCCGTTGCCGGTCGTGTCGACGCCATCCCAATACAGGACGACACTCGGAGACTGGGTGACGATCAGGTTTACCTGACCGGGAACCACACCGGCCTGGATGATACCGGTCTGGCCGTTTGGCAGCGCCGAACCAATATCAAGGCCATTGTCGGTCAGCGTGCCGCCATATTGGAAGATTTCATAGATGCCAGTGCCGAAGGTACCGCCAGCGCTCTCGGTCACGTTGAGCAGCCCGTCGAGAGTCAGATTACCCGTAACGATGACAAGATCGTTAAGCGCCCCACCTATGGCGTTGGCCTGGCCGAAGTCCCAGTTCAGGACCGAAGCATTGTTGAGTGTCAGCGCGCCGACGGTCAACGTGCCTACAGAACTGCCCGGTGCCAGGATTCCGCCGTCAAGAATGGTCACACCACCGGCGATCGACCCGGAACCCGAAAGCGTCGCGTCACTGGCAACCGTGACCGCTGTGTTGGCGAGGCTGCCATCTACAACGAGCGTGCCGGTGTTGACGTTGGTCGCACCAGTGTAGGTGCTGTCATTTGTCAGCGTGAGCGTGCCGTTACCGCTCTTGTTCAGCGAATCACCGCTGATGACGCCAGCGAGCGTCAGATCATTGTTGTTGGTGTCGACCGTGCCTGTCGCCGTCAAAACAATGTCGTTTGCCAATGCAAGACCGGCGGCATTGGCTTGAAGCGTTGTGGCCGCCGCCATTGTCAGAGCGCCAGCGCCCAGCGCCAGGTTGTTGCCGACCGCAATGGTACCGGCGTCAAGGCTGGTACCGCCGGTGTAGGTGTTGGCGCCGCCGAGAGCCAGCGTGCCCGAACCGCTCTTGGTCAGCCCGCCGCTGCCGTCGATGACGCTGTCGATCGTCGTTACACCAGCGTTATTGGTGTTGATGACGCCGCCAGTCGCGGTGATCGAGCCGCCGGTCAACAGGTAGCCGGCCGTATCGAATTGCAGATTGGTATAGGTCTGGGTGCCTGCAACCGTAACAGTTCCGGCTGCGCCCGCAAACACGCCGATGTTGTTACCCCAGGTCAGGTTCGTGACGCCGGTCTGGTTGGTCCAGTTGGTCGTGACGGAATCCCAGGTGCCCGTGCCGCCGTCGACGACGCCGTTGCCGACAGTGTTGGAACCATCCCAATAGCGCGTACCGGTAAACGCGACGAGCAAATTGACCTGGTTGGGGGTCGCCGTGTCGATCGTGTAGAGGAAATCCATCGGCGCAGTGGTGGTCAGGATGTTGTTCGTCAACGTCCCGCCATAATTGATCAGGCGGAACGTCCCGGCGCCGAAGCCCGGCAGCTGCGTTACGTTCAGATTGCCATCGAGCGTCAGATTATTGGTGACGATGATAAGGTCATTGACCCCGCCACCCACAACGCCCGGCGTCGCCAGCTCGAAATTCAGGTTCGACGACGCATTCAGAATGAGATTGCCGACCGTCAACGTGCCTGGGCTGTCGCCCGGCGCGATCGTGCCGCCATCGGCGATGGTGACTGTACGGTTTGAAGCGACCGTGCCGACGCCGCCAAAGGTTGCGCCACTGGCTACACTGACACTGCTCGTAAGGCTTCCGTCCAGCAGCAACGTGCCGGCGGTGACTGTCGTCGCGCCTGTATAAGTATCGATACCGGTCAGATGAAGCGTGCCGGCACCGATTTTTTCGATGCCGCCAGCCGCACCGTCATTGGTGATCACGCCGGCAAGCGTGAGGGTATTGCCACGGGTATCAACCTGCAAATTGGCGCGGATCCGCACAAGATTGCCGACGACCAGGTTGTCGGCATAGGCAGCCAGACCGGATGCGGCGATAGCCGTGATCGTGCCGGCGCCTGCGGCCGTCGTGGCGCCAAGACCGAGAACGCCCGTGGTAAGGGCGACACCACCCGTGAAATTGTTATTGCCGTTGAGCACGAGCGCGCCCGCGCCGCTCGCCAAAGTCAGCGAGCCGCCGCCCGAGATCATCCCGTCGAACGTCACCGCCTTGCCCGCGGACGGCAGAGTTACCTGCAACAGATTGTTCAGGCTGACATTGTTAGCGATCGTCAGCGATATGTCGCCGAGCGTGAGCAGTCTGCTTTGAGCATCGACAGTGAATACACCGGTACCAAGCGACCCGTCGCCGCCAAGGATGACACCACCCCCCGCGAGCACGAAGCCGCCCGAGAAACTATTGTTGGCATTGGCGAGCGTGAGGTTGCCAAAATCAAACTTGCGAAGCGCGCCGCTGCCCGAAATGACACCCGAAAGTGTCGCGGATGCGCCGCCGGGGCGCGTCTCGACATTGGCGTTCAAAATTAGATTATTGGCGATGGTGCGGCCGGTAATCGCGGGATTCAGGATCGAATCTGCGGCAAAGGTGACGTCACCAACGCCAAAGGACTGATCCTGAACGTAGCGCACGGTGCCGCCATTGATGATCGTGCCACCAGTGTAGCTGCTCGTCGCGCCGCTGAGGGTGACAGAGCCCGAACCATTGATCACCAGCGTGGTCGACCCGCTGATTGCGCCATTGTAGGAGCGCACCGCAGCGCCATTGTTGACAGTAAGAGTCGCGGCGCCGCCGGTATTGCCGATCGCGCCATTACCCAGCAAGCCGGCGACCGCCTGGTTGAAGCCACCAAGATCAACCGAGCCGGCGTTCACCGTCAAAACCGAATTGGGCGAAAATACGTTGATCGCGCCGGCGGCCAGGATGCCAGCCGACACGGTGGTCAAACCGCTGTACGTGTTGAGACCGGATCCCGTCAGGGTGAACTTGCCAAGGCCCTGCTTGGTCAGGGCAAACACACCACCGCTGTTGTTGAAAGCGCCCGCATAAACCAGACTTGCGCCGGTGCCCGTCACGAAGTTCAGCGTGCCGTTGGTCACCGTTGTGAAACCGGCTAGGCTGGTGCGGGTCGATGTAGCGCCACCCAGATCGAGCGTCTGCGCCGCGGCAGGGACCATCGCGGTGCCAGCCAGCATCAGGCCGGTCAGCGAGACGCCAACCCGGAAGGACCGCAGCAGGCCCGAAGAAGCCAGTGTGGCGCGACGACGATTATAACCAACGATCATGATATACCCCAAGCAGACGCGCGTTTCCCTGTTAACGCGTTGGTTAGGTAACTTGAACTAGCGCCAAAGGCAAGGCGGAATGAGCGTTTTTTGCGACCAAATCAGGTGCTTGTTAACCATTGACGCGATGCGAATCAGGGTGTGCGGGTGCCAGAATCGGGAGTTCCAGCAAGGTTGCTTCGATTTCGAGCAAGTTGGCGAACAAGGAAAGGTCGCTGCCGACCCGTCGCGCATTATATAATTGCGGCATCAGGCAGAGATCCGCCATCGTTACGGAGTCACCATACAAAAAACGACCGCGGTTCCGCTGTGCGAATAGCTCAAGTGTGGAAAAGCCCGAATCAATCCAATGCCGCGCCCACGCATCGATTTCCGGCTGCTGATGACCAAGCGGATGCTTCAGATACCGCAGGATTCGCAAATTGTTGACCGGGTGGATATCGCAGGCAATCACCTGCGAAGCGGCCCGCACGGCGGCACGGCCGGCAGCATCGGGTGGCAGCAACGGTAGAGTCGGGTGCCTTTCGTCGAGATACTCGATAATGGCCAGACTCTGCCCTAGTGCCACCCTGTCCGCCACGGCGCCGCTGCTGTCGCTCTCCACATAGAACGGCACCAGGCCCTGCGGGTTATGCGCCAGAAAATCCGCGCTTGATTGTTCGTCGATTCGCAGATCGATCGGGACAATCCGGTAATCCAGGCGCTTCCAGGCAAGCGCCAGTCGCACCCGATAGGAAGCAGACGAGCGCCAATAGCTGTACAGGATGCGCTTGTCGCCGGTCATCGCTTGCCGGTTCGCGGACCAGTTGGCCGTGCGCCGCCTGCCCGCGCGCCGCCGGGCTTCACAGGCTTTCTGACGCCACCCGGCTTCGATCCAGCCGATTTGCTCCCCCCCGACTTGCCGCCCCCAGTTTTGTTGCGAGGCGCATTTTCAAACGGGTTCTTGCCGCCCCGAAAGCTCAGCCGGATCGGCACGCCTTCAAAATCAAGGTCGTCGCGCAGGCTGTTGACAAGGTAGCGGCCATAGCTGGCCGGCAGATCCTCGGTGCGATTGCCGAAAATGATGAAGCTGGGTGGTCGTGCCGCCACCTGCGTCACATAGCGCAGCTTGATCCGCGTGCCGCCCGCTGCCGGCGGCGGGTTGCGGTCGAGCGCAGCTTCGAACCAGCGGTTGATCGCCGCCGTCGATACCCGTCGCGACCATTTCGCCCGCGCTTCGGTCACTGCCTTCATCATGATGTCGAGCCCGCGGCCCGTCTGCCCCGACAAGGCCACCAGCGGCACGCCGCGAATTTGCGACAGGCCATCGTCGAGCGCCTTGCGCACCCCCTGGAACAGCGACGACTGATCGTGCGCCACATCCCATTTGTTGAGCGCGATAACCAGCGCCCGGCCTTCGGACAGCACCATGTCGGCAATCCGCAGATCCTGCGCCTCCAGCCCCAGAGTCGCATCGAGCAACAGCACCACGACCTCGGCAAAATCCACCGCCAGCTTGGTATCGGCGGCCGACATGCGTTCCAGCTTGTCACTGACCTTGGCGCGCTTGCGCAGGCCAGCGGTATCGACCAGCCGCACCGGCGCCCCGTCCCATTCCCAGGGAATGGAGATCGAATCGCGGGTGATGCCAGCTTCCGGCCCCACCACCAGTCGCTGTTCGCCCAGCAGCGTGTTGATCAGTGTCGATTTGCCGGCGTTCGGCCGCCCGACGATCGCCAGCTTCAATGGCCCCGCTGGCTCATCCGGTGCCATTTCGCGCATATCCGCGTCGTATCCCGCATCCTCAGCCTCATCATCGGCATCCGATTCCGGCTCGACATGCGGCAGCAACGCTTCGAACAGATCGGCCATGCCTTCGCCATGCTCGGCTGAAATCTGCACCGGGTCTCCCAGCCCGAGCGCATAGCTTTCGGCGACTCCCAGTTCGCCGGCGCGCCCTTCGGCCTTGTTGGCAACCAGTATCAGCGGCGTCCCGCGCCGCCGCAGCCAGTCGGCGAAATGCTTGTCGAGCGGCGTCACCCCGGCGCGGGCATCGAACACCAGCAATGCCACCACCGCATCGCCCACCGCGGCATCGGTCTGCTGCCGCATCCGCCCGGCCAGGCTCGCCGCATCGGCATCCTCGAATCCCGCCGTGTCGACGACGATGAATTCAAGGTCGTGGAGCTTGGCCAATCCTTCGCGCCGGTCCCGCGTAACGCCGGGCATGTCGTCGACAAGCGCAAGTTTGCGACCGACGAGGCGGTTGAAAAGGGTCGATTTGCCGACATTGGGACGGCCGACAATGGCAACGCGGGGCAGCAGTTCTGAACGGGACATGCGCCGCCCCTAGCAGAGCGCAGCGCCCGCGGCCATCGCGTTGCAGCAAAGCGCCATCACCACCATGGCGGCGAGGCGCTCCGATCGCTCAACGATAGGCTGTCAGCTTGCCGTCATCGGTCAGCAGATAAACCATGTTGTCGGCAACGATCGGCGCCAGATAGGCCGGCGACGACAGCTTGTGCGTGGTGATAACCTTGCCGGTATAGGGCGAAATCGCCAGCAGCTGCTTGTTGGACCCTGCCACCAGCAGCTTGTCCGAAGCCAGCACCGGGCCAGACCAGCGAATCGGATCGGCCTTCTTCTTCACCTGCCGAAAATGCTGCAATTGCTGCACCCAGCGGACCTTGCCATCGCCGCGCGTCAGGCACAGCACTTCGCCTTCCTGCGTTACGATATAGATGAACTCGCCCGCCACCCATGGCATCGAAAGCCCGGCGAAATTACGCTCCCAGACCCGCTGTCCGGTGGCCAGTTCCAGCGCCGCCATGCGGCCGCCATGGCCAATGGCATAGACCCGGCCGCGGTCGATCACCGGCGAGGCGTCGATATCGGACAGCGCCGCCATGGCCGTGGTGCGACCGGTCCGTGCCAGCGCGTCGGCCCAGACAGTGCGGCCGTTCTCGGCCCTGAGCGCGTTCAATTCCCCGCTGCCAAAGCCAACGACAACGGTATCCAGTGCCACCGCGGGCGCCCCCGCACCCAACAGCCCGGCGACTTCCACCGTGCCGGCGACATTCCAAAGCGCATCGCCCTTGTCGGCGGTCATCGCGTAAATCTGGTTATCCTGCGTCAGCACATAGACGCGGTTGCCCGCGATTGCCGGCGCGCCGCGCAGCGGTTCACCGATAGTCTTGCGCCACAATTCGACGCCCGTACCGGCGTCGAATGCCGCGACGATGCCATAGCCAGTCGTCGCGAACACCCGCCCATCGGCACCGCCGACACCGCCACCAAAGGCAGCGTTGTCGTTCTTTTTCTTCGATTTCTTGCCAGATGTCGTCGTCAGCGTGATCCGCGCCGTCCAGTCGGTCTTGCCCGTCTTGGCATCAAAGGCGCGCACATCGCCGCCGGTGTCCATCGTGAACACGCGGCCGTCCATCACCACCGGCCCGGCGTTCAGCCGGCGCGTGCCGGTGCTGCCCTTGCCGATCGAAGCTGTCCAGGCCGGGGTCAGGTTGCCCGTGTAGGTCAGATGGCCATTGGCTTTGTCCGCCGATCCACCGGCCTGCGCCCAATTGGCGTTCGGCTCGGGCAGCGGCAACACCACTGCCAGATCCTTCAGCTCCGGCTCGGCAACCGCGCGGGTTTCGAAACTCAGCACCGGGATACGCTCGCCAAGCGTCGGCGTGCGCGCGCGCTTGCCAGGCTTGAAGACGCCGCAACCCGACAGGGCGAGAGCGAAAATCAGGAAGATGCTGAGCGAACGTTTTTGCAAGGGTACGGCCTTTACTTGGCTGGTGCAGCAGGCGGCGCCGGCGCGGCAACCGGCAAGGGCGCCTGATCCCCGCCCGAGCCGGCAACCTGCCCAGGAACCTGCAACGCGGCGGTATCAACGCCAAGTGACAACGCCACCTGCGCCGCGCGGTTACGCAGCGATGGCGGCAGGCTGGCATCGCGGACGATGGCGATAAGCAACGGCTTGGCAAGGTCCGGCTTGCCCGCCTTGACGTGCGCCAGCGCCGTCATTTCGCCGGCAATGCCGAACCATGGGTTCCCCGGCACCGCCAGATCCTTCAACCGCGCAATGACGGTCGCCGGTGGCAACGTATCAAACCCCTGCCGAACCGATTTGATCAGCGCCGCATCCCGCAACGGCTGCGGTGCCTTGGCATCGGCGACCACGCTGTCAAGCAACGTGATAGATTTCGCATTG
This sequence comes from Sphingomonadales bacterium, assembly GCA_038217075.1. GTDB lineage: Bacteria > Pseudomonadota > Alphaproteobacteria > Sphingomonadales > Sphingomonadaceae > Sandarakinorhabdus. Next base: position 30,110 of record JBBQPR010000021.1, on the reverse strand, counting down.
TCGCCACTGCTTGCTGCATCCGCCGCCTGCATCATCAACGCCAACGGCCGGTAGCCCTGCGGGCCGTCCTTGGCCAGCCGCTCGAAAACCGGCTTCGCGACAGCCGTATCGCCGACTTCCAGCTTCGACATCGCCTGAATCAGCTCTTCGCCGGCAACCCCGGCGTTGCGGCCCTGCTCTTCGCGCCAATACAGCCAGCCGCCCAGCGCGCCCAGGAAAACCACAAGCGCAACGATAGCGAGCACCCCATAACGCTTCCACAACGACGCCGCCTGGTCACGGCGTACGCCTTCGTCGACTTCGCGCAGGAATGCTTCATCGGTATCGGTCGGTGTCACGGCCAAGGTGGAAATGCTCCCGGAATGCCATTGCCTGCCACAGTCGCGCCTGTTGCAGTATCTTTTGCAGTATCGACCCCGGATGCATGCCGGGGCCAGCCTGTCGCAGCGGTGAATGCCCGATGCGCCATCATAGATAAAGTTGTTTCTCGGTCGGGAAGCGCCGCTCGCGCACGGCGCCGGCAAAGCTGGCCGCCGCCGCATCGATACGCACCGCCAGATCATCGAAGCGTTCGACAAAGCGCGGCACCCGTTCGAACATGCCCAGCATGTCGTCCACCACCAGCACCTGGCCATCGCAAGCCACCGATGCGCCGATGCCGATCGTCGGGCAGGCCACCGTTTCGGTAATCCGCCGCCCCAGCGATTCGACGACGCCTTCGACCACCAGCGCGAAACAGCCCGCCGCCGCCACCGCTTCGGCATCGGCCAGAATCGTCGCCGCTTCCGCCTCGCTGCGGCCGCGCGCGCCATACCCACCCAGCGCGTTGACCGCCTGCGGGGTCAGGCCGACATGCGCCACCACCGGAATGCCGCGCCGCGCCAGGAACGATATGGTTTCGGCCATTGCCGTGCCGCCTTCCAGCTTGACCGCAGCCGCGCCGGTTTCCTTCATCACCCTTGCCGCGCTGGCAAAGGCCTGTTGCGGCGATTCCTCGTAACTGCCGAACGGCAGATCGACGACGACGACGGAATGATAGGACCCGCGCACCACGGCGGCGCCATGGGCGATCATCATCTCCAGCGTCACCTTGACGGTAGTATCCAGCCCGTAAATCACCTGCCCCAGCGAATCACCGACCAGCAGCATGTCGCAATGCTTGTCGAGGATCTGCGCCATCCGCGCCGTATAGGCGGTCAGCATGACGATGGGTTCGGCATTCTTGCGACGGGCGATGGCCGGCACGGTCAACCGCCGCACCGGTTCCGGCACCGGATGGGCGCGGCTGGTGGCGGTATCGAGGGTAAAGGTCGTCGACATCGCCCAGCCCCCTGCGCCAACCGGCGCCGAAGGGCAAGACATCAGCCGCCGGCGAGTTCCATTATCACTGCCCATTCATCAGGCTGGATAGGGGCCACCGACAGCCGGAATTGCCGGAACATCGCCATGCCGGCCAACCGGGGCTCGGCCTTCATCGCCGCCAGCGTCACCGGATTGGCCAGCGCCCGCACCGGCGCCACCTTCACCGCCGGGAACCGCGCCTTGGGGTCGCTGGGATCGATGAAATGTTCGCCGGACACCCGCGCGATGCCCACCACGGCCAGGCCTTCGTTGCTGTGATAAAACAGCAATTCGTCACCCAATTTCATGGTGCGCAGGTAAATCGCCGCCTGATTGTTGCGCACCCCGTCCCAAACGGTTTCGCCATCGCGAACCAGATTGTCCCAACTGTATTTGAATGGTTCGGATTTCACCAACCAGTGCATCGCAATCCCCTGCCTGTGCTGCCGTACCGTGTGTCCGCAGCCCGCCGGCTTGGCAAGCAAAAGCCGCCGATCGCGCCAGCCGGGCGCAGCCGCCGTCGCAAATATCATCGCGCCGCGATTTAAGCCGTCACGACTTTGCGCTAGAGGCGGCAACAGGGGGGCGAGTCCATGGCCCGCCGCTGCCTGTTTCGCCACCATCGCCGCCGCCCGAAAAGGACCGCCATGCAACGCGCCCGTCACCCCGCCGCCCGGCTTGCAACATCGCTCGGCGTGCTCGCGCTGCTGGCGATGGCAGCCCCGTTCGCCCCGGCACATGCCCGCGATACGGATGATAATGCTGACCCGACCGCGACCGGTTTTGCCATCACGCCACTGGCCGCAAAGGGCGCTGCGCTGACCGCCTTCGGCAAGCTCGATCCCGCCAACCCGGCATCGCCCAATATCTCCAACCCGTCGGCGATGGTCGCCAGCCCCGACGGCACGCTGCTTGCCGTACTCACCTCGGGCTTCAACGGTGTTTCCAAACCCGATGGCAGCACCGATCGCGTCCATTCGACCGAGCGGCTGATGATCTTTCGCCCCAGCGCGCGCGGCGCCGCAACCATGCTCGCCGAGGCCGCGTTGCCGGCCAGCTTTGCCGGGCTGGCCTGGTCGGCCGATGGCAAGCGCCTCGCCGCAACCCTGGGCGTCGGCGATGCCGTCGCGCTCTATGCCTGGGACGGCAAGACGCTCGTCGCCGATGGTGATCCGATCAAGCTCGGCCATGCCGCCGGGCTCGGGCTCAACGTCAAGCCCGCGGCTGCCGGCGTCGTCTGGGCCGACGAAAACCGGCTTCTCATCGCCAACTTCTTCAACGATTCGATCAGCCTCGTCGATACAGCCGGGCGCCGCGTCGCCGCCGAGATCGATCTGCGCCCAGGCAAGATCGATCCTGCCAAATCCGGCACACCCGGCGGCACCTACCCGTTCCATATCGTCATGGCCGGGCCGAACCGCGCCGTGGTCTCCAGCCCGCGCGACCGTGAATTGATCAGCCTCGCCATCACCGGCGACAGTCTCGCGGTCACGAACCGCGCCGATACGCTCGGCCAGCCGACCGCGCTGCTCGCCCTGCCCGATGGCCGCGTCATCGCCACCGGCGACAATCAGGATACGCTGATCGCGCTGGCCGACGATGGTGCCAGCACCGCCGAATATCCGATCATCGCCCTGCCCGGGCTCACAGCCACCGGCCGCCCCAAGGGCCTCAACCCAAACGCGCTCGCCATGGGCGGCGATGGCCGGCTGTGGGTCACCCTCGCCGGCCTCAACGCCGCCGCCGCCATCGACCTGCCGCGCACCCTAGCCAGCGCCAGCGGCTCACCCGCCGCCATGGACGGAATGGTACCAACCGGCTGGTATCCGGCCGCCGTGGCGATCGCCGGTGGTCGCCTCGCCATCGCCAATTTCAAGGGGCTGCCCGGCCCCAACCCCGGCGCCTGCCGCGACAGCCTCGCCACCGACGCCAAAAGCCAGGCCGCCTGCCGCGCTTCCGGCCAATATGTGCTGCAGCTTGAAACCGGCTCGTTGCTCACCCTGCCGCCGCCACCCGCCAAATCGCTCGCCCGACTGACGGCACGGGTCGCCGCCAATGTCGCCGCCCCGACGGCAAGGGCGGTCGCCGCCGCCGAAGCCACCATGGCGGCAATGCGCCAGCGCATCAAAAACATCATCTATATCGTCAAGGAAAACCGCACCTATGATCAGGTGCTGGGCGATCTGCGCCCCGGCAATGGCGACCCCAAACTGGCGCTGTTCCCCATCAGCATGACACCCAACCACCACGCCCTGGCCCGGCAGTTCGTCACCTTCGACAATTTCCTCGATTCGGGCGAAGTCTCCTCGACCGGATGGAGCTGGTCGACCCAGGCCCGCGCCGTCGATCTGCTCGAACGCATCACGCCCGTCGGCTATGGCGGCAAGGGCCTTGCCTATGAAGCCGAGGGCACCAATCGCTTCGTCAACGTCGCGCTGTCGGCGGAGGAACGGCACATCGCCAACCCGGCAGTCCCCAACGACCCCGATCTGCTCGCCGGCACCGGGGACCTGACCGCGACCGACGCACCCGATGGCGCCGCCGGCGCCGGCAATCTGTGGGCCGCCGCCATGGCAAAGGGCCTCAGCGTGCGCAATTACGGCTTTTACGGCGACCTGTCGCGCTACGACAAGGACGCCGGCGCCAACCGCATCCCGCGCGAACGTGATCCGGCCGCCAAGGGCCTGCGCGTCATGTGGGCCGCCGACAAACGCCTCGATCCGGTCACCGATCCCTATTTCCGCAGCTTCGATCAGGGCTTTCCCGATTATTGGCTGGTGGAAGAATGGAAACGCGATTGGCTGCCCCGTGTCGCTGCCGGGCAAACCCCGCGCCTGACGCTGATCCGCGTCGATCACGATCATTTCGGTGATTTCGAAGAAGCCATCGACGGGGTGAACACCCCCGATCGCCAGATGGCCGACAATGATTATGCCATCGGCCGCATTGCCGAGGCCGTGGCCAACAGCCCGGCGGCCGCCGAAACGCTCATCGTCATCGTCGAGGATGATGCCCAGAATGGCGGCGACCATGTCGATGCCCACCGCGCGCCGATTTTCATGGTCGGCCCGGGCGTGCGCCGCGGCGCGGTCATTTCAACCCGCTACACCACCGCCAACATGCTGAAGACCATCGAACGCCTGCTCGACCTGCCGCCCTTGGGCCTCAACGACAGCATCGCGCTGCCGATGGCCGAAGCCTTTGATCCAAAGCTGGTCAGCCCTTGGTCCTACAGCGCGATCTGGCCGCAACCGCTCGATGCGACCAACCTGCCCAAACCCGCCAACCATGTCGCTAGCGCCCGGCCGGCCAACCTGCCGCCCGAACGCAGCGCCGCCTGGTGGGCGCAGGCCATGGCCGGGCAGGATTTTTCGGCCGAAGACAAGCTGGACGCCGACGCCTTCAACAAGGCGCTGTGGACCGGCCTGAAGACCGGAAACCAACCAACCAAGTAACCATTCCTCCCCCTCAAGAGGGGAGGCGACTCGCGCGCAGCGCGGCGGGTGGGGGTGGAAAGCGCCGCCACCAACTCCACCAGCCGCGCCAAAGCTCAGGCCGTCAGCTTTGCGGCCGCCCGGGCAATCAATTCACCCTGGTGGCGGGCACCTTCCAGTTCGGTTTCGCTGGGCATCCGCTCGCCCTTGCCGCCGGCAATCGTCGTCGCGCCATAGGGCGAACCACCGGTGATCTCGTCGATGCGCATCTGGCCTTGGTGGCTGTAGGGCAGGCCGATGATGGTCATGCCGAAATGCAGCAGGTTGGTGATGATCGAGAACAACGTCGCCTCGTTGCCGCCATGCTGGGTCGCGCTCGAGGTGAAGGCGCCGCCAACCTTGCCGTTGAGCGCTCCGGTCGCCCACAACCCGCCGGCCTGATCGAGAAACGCCGCCATCTGGCCGGGCATCCGGCCAAAACGCGTCGGCGCGCCGATGATGATGGCGTCATAATCGGCCATCTCGGCCACCGTCGCCACCGGCGCTGACTGGTCGAGCTTGAAATGATTCGCCTTGGCGGCTTCCGCCGGCACGGTTTCCGGGACCCGCTTGACGTCCACCGCAGCACCAGCCGCGCGCGCGCCCTCGGCAACCGCCCCGGCCATCGCCTCGATATGCCCATAGCTCGAATAATAAAGTACCAGAACCTTCGCCATTTTCAGTCTCCTGCTCATTCCGGCCACGGCCGGATATTGATGATGCCCCATCCGCGTGACGAGAACGTTGCAGGCGTTCTAGCCTCGGCAGCATCGACAAGAAATCCGGATAACATCGAAGGCTTTGTTCAGATTATTCGAACAACTGCCGTCGCGCCTCATCAGCTCCGCGCAAGCGCCGCTGCCCATGCGTCGGGCTTGAACCCGGCCAGCAACACCCCCGGCCCCTCCAATATCGGGCGCTTGATCATCGATGGTTGCGCCAGCATCAGCGCCACCGCCCTGTCGGCATCCAGCCCTTGCCGGTCCGCCTCCGCCAGCTTGCGAAACGTCGTCCCGGCGCGGTTCAGCACGGTTTCCCAACCCAGCACCGCCACCCAGGAAGCCAACTGGCCAGCGTCGGCGCCCGCCACCTTGTAATCATGAAACCGATATTCGACGCCCGCGGCATCCAGCCAGCCCCGCGCCTTTTTCATCGTGTCGCAATTCTTGATTCCGTAAATCGTCAACATTGCCAGCGTCTCCATGTCTGCCAGCCGGATAGGCCCGGGGCTGCATCACGTCCACAGCCGGCCACTTCGCCTTTTGCGCAACTGCCGCTACAGCCGCGCCATGCCTTTGCCTGTCGAGGAAGCCCTGCCCGCGCTGCGCGCCGCCCTTGCGGCGAACGCGCCCGTGGCGCTCGTGGCGCCCCCCGGCGCCGGCAAGACCACCATGGTCGCGCCCGCCCTGCTCGGCGAGCCATGGGCACATGGCGGCAAGATCATCCTGCTGTCTCCCCGCCGCCTCGCCGCCCGTGCCGCCGCCGAACGCATGGCCGATCTGGCCGGCGAACAAATTGGCCAGACCATCGGCTACCGCACCCGCATGGACAGCCGCATTTCGGCCGCGACACGCATCGAAGTGGTCACCGAAGGCATTTTCGCCCGCATGCTGGTCACCGATCCGGAATTACCCGGCGTCGCCGCAGTGCTGTTCGATGAAGTCCATGAACGCAGCCTCGACAGTGATCTGGCGCTGGCGCTGACCCTTGAGGCGCGCGAAGCGCTGCGGCCCGATCTGCGCCTGCTGCTGATGTCGGCAACGCTGGATGGCGCCGCCTATGAATCGATCGTGCCGGGCCTTGTCCGCATCGAAAGCCAGGGCCGCATGTTCCCCGTCGAAATGCGCCACATCGGCCGCGACGCCACCGCCCGCATCGAGGACAGCATCGCCGCAACCATCCGCGCGGCGCTGGCCGAAGAACCCGGCTCCATCCTCGCCTTCCTGCCCGGCGCCGCCGAAATCGAACGCACCGCCGAACGCCTCGCCGATCGCCTGCCCGCCGATGTCGATGTGCACCGGCTGTACGGTGCCCGCGACGGTGCCGATCAACGCGCTGCCATCGCGCCCCCACCCGCCGACCGCCGCAAGGTCGTGCTCGCCACCGCCATCGCCGAAACTTCCATCACCATCGACGGCGTGCGCGTCGTCATCGATTCCGGCCTTGCCCGGCGGCCGCACTATGATCGCGCCGTCGGCCTTGCCCGGCTCGTAACCGAACGCGCCAGCCAGGCCGCCGTCACACAGCGCGCCGGCCGCGCCGGTCGCACCGCCCCCGGCGTTGCGCTGCGGCTGTGGGAAGCCGCCGAAACCGCCGGGCGACCACGCTTCGATCCGCCCGAAATCCTTGAAAGCGACCTGACCGGCCTGGTGCTCGAATGCGCGCGCTGGGGCGTCGCCAACCCGCGCGACTTGCGCTGGCTCGATCCGCCACCCGCCGCCGCTGTCGCCGAAGCGCGCGACCGCCTGACCAGCATCGGCGCCATCGATGCGGATGGTCGCCCGACGCCGCACGGCGAACGCGTCGCCGCGCTGCCTTTGGCCCCGGTGCTCGGCCATATGCTGATCGCCGCGATCCCGCACGGCTTGGGGCCGCTCGCCGCCCGGGTCGCCTTGCTGCTCACCGAACGCGGGCTGGGCGGGCGCGGCGTCGATCTCGATGACCGGCTACGCCAATGGCAACGCGAACGCGGCCAGCGCGCCGATGCCGCACGCAAGCTCGCCGATCGATGGGCGCGCGCAGCCGGTGGTGGTCGCGCTGCGGCAGAGCTTCCGATTGATGCCGCCGGCCAGGTGCTGGCGCTCGCCTTTCCCGATCGTATCGCCCGCCGCCGCGGCCAGGCTGGTGCACCCTATCTGATGGCCAACGGCCGCGCGGTCACGCTGGCGGCGCACGAGCCGCTGGCCAGCGCACCCTGGATCGTTGTCGGCGATGCCGCGGGCGCTGCCGCCGGCACCCGCGTGCTGTTGGCGGCGGCCATCGATGAAACCAGCATCGAACGCCTGCTCGGCCACCGCATCGAAACCCAGGCCGTCTTTGCCTTCGATCCGGCCAATGGCGGCGTCACCGCCGAAACCACCCGGCGATTGGGCGCTATCACCCTCGCCCGCCGCCCTGTCGAGCGCCCGGATGCCGCCGCCGTTGCAACGGCGCTGCTAGGCGGCGTGCGCGATCACGGCCTCGCCCTGTTGCCCTGGGGCGACGCCGGCCGGATGCTGCGCGCCCGCGTCGCCTTTGCCGCCGCCAACGGCATGGCCGACCTGCCCGGTCTTTCCGATGCCGCGCTGCTGATGGCACTCGATGACTGGCTGGCGCCGCTATTGGCAGGCAAGCGGCGACTGGGCGATCTGTCCGACGCGACGCTCACCACGGCGCTGTCGGGCTTTGTCGGCTGGGACATTTTGCGCCGGCTCGACAGCTTTGCACCGCCGCAGTTCGAAACCCCGGCCGGCAGCCACCACGCCATCGATTATGCAGCCGAAGGCGGCCCCGCCGTCGATGTCCGGGTGCAGGCGCTGTTCGGGCTGGCGGCGCACCCGACCGTGGCCGATGGCCGCCAGCCGCTGACCCTGCGCCTTACCTCCCCCGCTGGCCGGCCGATTCAGGTTACAAAGGACCTGCCGCGATTCTGGGCCGGCAGCTGGGCCGATGTGCGCCGCGATCTGCGCGGCCGCTACCCACGCCACCCCTGGCCCGAAGACCCGGCCGCCGCACCGCCAACGCTGCGCGCCAAAAGACGCGGCCAGCCGGCGCCATGAGGCCTGCGCACCACCTGCCCGCCCTATTCAATCCGTCCGCGTGGCATCGCCCGCCCACACCCGCATACAGGGCCGGCATGACCCACCCCGTCCCCTTGGCGCTTCCCGTCACTCGCCGTATCGCCGCCGACTGAGATGCGCCTGCGCGATTTCCTGCTGCTGGCTTTCATCTGCCTGGTCTGGGGCTACAGCAATGTGCTCAGCAAGATCGTCGTCGGCGATTGGCAGGTGCCGCCGCTGTTCTTTGCGGCGCTGCGGTTCGCCATCGTCATCATCGCGACACTGCCCTGGCTGTTGCCCATGCCGCGGCCGCGCGGCCGCATCATCGCCATCGGCCTGTTGATGGGCGCCGGCAATTTCGCCCTGCTTTTCATCGGCCTGCAACACGCCTCGCCATCGGCAGCGGCGGTGGTCATCCAGGTCGGCGTGCCGTTCACCACCCTGCTCTCCGTCATCATGCTGGGGGAACGCATCCATTGGCGGCGCGGCCTTGGCATCGCGCTGACGCTGGCCGGCGTCGTGCTGGTCGTCTGGAACCCCAATGGCATCGCCCTGTCTACAGGGCTGTGGTTCGTCGTCGGCGCCGCCTTTACCGGCTCGCTCGGCGCCGTGCTGATGAAACAGATCGAAAGCGTCGCGCCGCTACGGTTTCAGGCCTGGGTCGGTGTCATTTCCTGCGCGCCGCTGGCGCTGGCCTCCGCCCTGTTCGAACACGGCCAATGGGCGACCGCCAGCGCGGCGGGCTGGCCCTTTGTCGGTGCGCTGCTGTTCGCCGCGCTGGTCGTTTCGGTCGTCGGCCACACCGCCTATTACGGCCTCATCCAGCGCTACGAAGCCAATCTTCTGGCCCCGCTGACCCTGATGACGCCGCTGGCCACCATCGGTTTCGGCGTGGCGCTTACCGGTGATCAACTCGATGCGCGCATGGTCGCCGGCGCCGGGCTGGCGCTCGCCGGCGTGCTCATCGTCGCCAAGCGCGCCCGCCCGGCAACGGCGCTGCTCGCCGAACGCGAACAGTCCTGAACGCCGTTGGGGACTGCCGGGCGGTTGCGCGGCAGCCCCGGTGCGTCAGCCTGTTCGTCAGGCCAAACGTCAGGCTACGTCGACCAAAACGATCTCGATGTCCTCGATCGCCGTCACCCGTAACACCTCGATGTCGCTGATCGCGGCACCATCCCGGGCGTTGACCCGGGTGCCGTCGATCTCGACCGCGCCGATTGCCGGCACAAGATAGGCCTTGCGTCCCTTGGCGATCGGATATTCGGCGGTTGCGCCGGCCTTCAACGTCGCCGCCACCACCCGCGCATCGGTGCGGATCGGCAGGGCGTCGCCATCGCCTTCATACCCGCTGGCCAGCACCACGAACTGCCCGGCACGTTCGCCCTTGGGAAACGGACGGGCGCCCCAGCCCGGCTTGTCACCGCCGCGCGTCGGCTGGATCCAGATCTGGAAGATGCGGGTCGTCACCGCCTCACGATTATATTCGGAATGGGTGATGCCGGTGCCGGCGCTCATCACCTGCACATCGCCGGCTTCGGTGCGGCCGACGTTGCCCAGATTATCCTGGTGGGTGATCGCCCCGTCGCGGACATAGGTGATGATCTCCATGTCGCGGTGCGGGTGCGGCGGAAAGCCGGTGTTGGGCGCGATTTCATCGTCATTCCACACGCGCAGATTGCCCCAACTCGTGCGCGCCGGATCATGATAGCTGGCGAACGAGAAATGGTGCCTGGCATCCAGCCAGCCGTGATTGGCGGCGCCAAGGGTGTTGAAGGGACGCAGTTCGATCATGGCATTTGCTCCTGTTGCGCAGGGCGGTGACGCAACGACTCCGCCCCTGATGAAACATATTTAGCCCGGCTCGACTTTGCTGTTCAGTCAGATAAAATGCTTCGGTTCGTTCGAGAAAGTTGCAATGCACAACCCCGGCACGCCGACACTGGACCAGCTCCGCGTCTTTCTGGCGGTGGTCGATACCGGCAGTTTTGCGGCGGCCGGCCGCAAGCTCAACCGCGCCGTTTCGGTCATCAGCTATGGCATCGCCAATCTTGAATCGCAGCTGGGACTGCAATTGTTCGACCGTGAAGGCACGCGCAAGCCGGTGCTCACCGACGCCGGCCGCGCTGTTCTGGCCGATGCGCGGGGGGTGTCACAAGGTATCGACGGCTTGCGCGCAAGGGTGAAGGGCCTGCTCGACGGGCTGGAAGCCGAGGTCAACCTTGCCGTCGACGTCATGCTGCCATCGGCGAGGCTGGGGCAGGTACTGCGCGCCTTTGCCGTCGAATTTCCCACCGTCTCGCTGCGCCTGCACGTCGAGGCGTTGGGTGCCGTGACCGCGCTGGTACTGGATGGCAAGGCGGTCATCGGCATTTCGGGGCCGCTGGCCATCGGTGGCGCCGGTATCGAAACGGTCGCGGCCGGCAACGTCGCGCTGGTGCCGGTGGCCGCGCCCGATCACCCGCTGGCGCGGCTGCACCCCATCCCGGCCGGTGCCGGCCGCGACCATGTCCAGCTGGTGCTCACCGATCGCTCGCCGCTCACCGAAGGCCGGGATTTTTCGGTGGTCAGCCCGCGCACCTGGCGGCTGGCCGATCTGGGCGCCAAGCACGCCCTGCTGCGCGAAGGCATAGGCTGGGGCAACATGCCATTGCCGCTGATCGAGGCCGATCTGGTCGCCGGCACGCTGGTACGTCTGGCGATGCCGGAAGGCACCGGCGGCAGATACCGCTTCGCCGGCATCTGGCGCCGCGATACGCCGCCCGGCCCTGCCGCCGCCTGGCTGCTGCAGCAGTTCGTCGCCGCCGGCGGCAGCGATGCCGATCCGCCGGGCCTTGCCGATGCATAGCGGCGCCTGCCCCCTCATGCTTCTCTCGCGCGTCGGCTTGCCGCATGATCGTGGCCAGCCCCATGACCGGTAACGCAATCTCCATTGACGGCAGCCGTTTTCGGGATCGGCACGGCCGCCACACCATCCTGCGCGGCGCCAATCTGGGCGGCGATTGCAAGGTGCCGTTCGCGCCTGACGGCCACAGCTATATGCCGACCGATTTTGCCGACCATCGCAGCGTCAGCTTCGTCGGCCGGCCGGCGCCGCTCGACGAAATCGATGTCCACCTCGCCCGGCTGGCGCATTGGGGCTTCAATTGCCTGCGCCTGTTGACCGTCTGGGAGGCCATCGAACACGCCGGGCCGGGCCGGCACGACGCCGCCTATCTCGATTATCTTGCGCAAGTCTGCCGCCGCGCCGGCGACCATGGCCTCAACGTTTTCATCGATTTCCACCAGGATGTCTGGAGCCGCATGTCGGGCGGCGATGGCGCGCCGGGCTGGACCTTCGAGGCAGCCGGGCTCGATTTCACCCGCTTCGCTGCCGCCGATGCCGCCCATGTCATGCAATATCGCTATGACCATCGCATCGGCGGGCGCCAACCCGGCTATCCGCAAATGAGCTGGGGCGGCAATTACCGCATGCCCGCCAACGGCATCATGTGGACGCTGTTCTTCGCCGGCGCCGATTTCGCGCCCGGCTGCGCGGTCGATGGCCGCAATATCCAGCATTATCTGCAGGATCACTACCTCGCCAGCATGCGCGCCGTCGCCGAACGGGTTGCCGGATTCGATAATGTCATCGGCTTCGATACGCTGAATGAACCCGGCACCGGCTATGTCGGCCACGCCATGGACGAACCGCTCAACAAGGCATTCGGCGCGGCCTGGTCGCCGCTCGACGGGCTGGCGGTCGCCGCCGGCTGCCCGCGCGATGTCGCGCAACTGCGGCTCGGCGGCGCACCCGCCGGCACCTGCACCATGAACCCGGCTGGCGTACCGATCTGGCTGCCGGGCCATGACGACCCGTTCCGCGCCAATGGGGCCTGGGACATGGATGGCGCCGGCAATCCAATCGCCTTGAAACCTGATTATTTCCAGCAACTGGACGGACGCCGCATCGATATGGAGCGCGACTATATGGTCCCGTTCTTCAACCGCGTCGCAGCGACAGTCCGCGCCGTGAAGCCGGACTGGCTGGTCTTTGCCGAAGTCGATCCCTTTGGCGCCATGCGCGGCGTTGGCTTCCCGCCCGGCTGCCCCGAACGCACCGTCAACGCCAGCCACTGGTATGACCTGTCGGCGCTGATCACCAAACGCTTCGATCCGGGTCGCTCGGTCGACGCGCTGACCGGCAGGGTCCATGACGGTCCGGCGGCGATAGAACAGGCCTATGTCCGCGGCCTTGGCCGGATCAAGGCGATCGGCGATGCACTGAACGGCGGCGCGCCGACGTTGGTCGGTGAATTCGGCATTCCTTACGATATGAACGACGCGGCCGCCTATGCCGACTTTGCGGCCGGTGACCGCATGCCGGCCATCTGGAACGCGCAGACGACGGCGCTCGATCTCATGTACAATGCGCTCGACCAGCTCGGGCTCAGCTCGACCCAGTGGAACTACACCGTTTCAAATCGCAACGATGCAATGGTCGGCGACGGCTGGAACCAGGAGGATCTGTCGATCTGGTCGATCGACCAGATGGCCGACCCCGATGATCCCGATGCCGGCGGCCGCGCGGTTGCCGGCTTTTGCCGCCCCTATGCCCGCGCCGTGCAGGGCGGCATCGTCCGCCAGCAGTTCGACCGTGCCGACGGCAGGTTCGAACTGGCATTCGATGCCGACCCGTCAGTAACCGCGCCGACAGAAATCTTTGTGCCGACGATCCAGTACCCGGCCGGTTTCGATGTCCAGGTGACACCCGCGCAAGCCGGCCTCGAAATCGCCGGCCAGATCGTCCGCCTGCCACCCCGCAGCGGCCGCGTCGATGTCATCATCACGCCCAAAGGCCCATGCTGACCGGCCATCGCGCGAAGCTACCGCCCGGCGCGCGAAGCTGCCGCCCGGCTATTCCCACTCGATCGTGCCGGGCGGTTTTGACGTATAGTCATACACCACCCGGTTGATGCCCTGCACTTCGTTGACGATGCGCGTCGCGCAGCGGGCCAGAAAGGCGCTTTCAAACGGATAGACGTCGGCCGTCATGCCATCCACCGATGTCACGGCACGCAGGCCACAGACCTTTTCATAAGTGCGGCCGTCGCCCATCACGCCGACGGTGCGGACCGGCAACAGCACCGCGAACGCCTGCCAGATTTCGTCATACAGCCCGGCCTTGCGGATTTCATCGAGATAGATCGCATCGGCCTTGCGCAGCGTGTCGCACGCCTCCTTGGTCACTTCGCCGGGAATGCGGATGGCCAGGCCCGGCCCCGGAAACGGGTGGCGCCCGACAAACGCCGCCGGCAGGCCAAGCTCGATGCCCAGCCGCCGCACCTCGTCCTTGAACAATTCGCGCAGCGGCTCGACCAGCGCCATGTTCATCCGCGCCGGCAGGCCGCCGACATTGTGATGGCTCTTGATCGTCACCGAAGGCCCGCCGGTGAATGACACGCTTTCGATCACATCGGGATACAGCGTGCCTTGCGCCAGGAACCGCGCGCCGCCGATCTTCTTGGCCTCGGCCTCGAACACATCGATGAAGGCGCCGCCGATGAACTTGCGCTTCTGTTCGGGGTCGGTGACGCCGGCCAGCCCGGCCATGAACACGGCGCTTGCGTCCACATGCACCAACGGGATGTGGTAATGCTCGCGGAACAGCCCGACGACCTGTTCGGCCTCGCCCTGCCTGAGCAGCCCGTGATCGACAAACACGCAGGTCAGCTGGTCGCCAATGGCCTCGTGGATCAACAGCGCCGCTACCGATGAATCAACCCCACCGGAGAGCCCGCACAGCACTTTTTCATCGCCGACCTGTTCGCGGATTTCGGCGATCTTTGCGGCACGGAACCCGGCCATGCTCCAGTTCGCCGCCATGCCGGCAACGCGGGTGACGAAATTCGCCAGCAACGCGCCGCCTTCGGGCGTGTGGACAACCTCCGGATGGAACTGCACGCCATAACGGCGGCGGTCATCATCGGCGATGGCGGCGAACGGCGCACCTTCGGACGTGGCGACGGGGCGAAACCCCGGCGGAATCGCGTCGATACGGTCGCCATGGCTCATCCACACCTGGTGGCGGCCACCCTTGGCCCAGACGCCGTCGAACAGCGCGCAATCATCGACAATGTCGATCGAGGCCCGGCCGAATTCACGGTGCCCCGATGGCCCGACGCTGCCGCCGGTCTGGTCGCACAGCGCCTGTTCGCCATAGCAGATGCCCAAAATCGGCACATCGGCGGCCAGGATCGCATCGGGAATGCGCGGCGCGCCCACGTCCTTCACCGATGCCGGGCTGCCCGACAGGATGATCGCCTTGGGGTGCAGCCGGGCAAAGGCCTCACCACCCTTTGCGAACGGCACGATTTCGGAATAGACCCCGGCCTCGCGCACGCGACGCGCGATCAATTGCGTCACCTGGCTGCCGAAATCAAGGATCAGGACGGTTTCGTCGGGATGGCTCATCCGCGGCGATTAAGGCGTTGGCGCCGGTGAGTCCAGAGACGTGTCCAGAGACGTGTCCAGTGGCGCGTCCAGAGGGCTGTCCAGCGGTGCCGCGACTATCAGCGGCGCCAGTGCATCGCGCCAGGCGGCCGGCAACGGCACCGGCCGCCGCGTCACCCGGTCGACATAGACATGCACGAAAAATCCTGCCGCCGCCGGCGTTGCATGGCCCTTGCTGAACAACCCTATCTCCCAGCGGATGCTGCTGCTCCCCAGACGGGCGATGCGCAGCCCGGATTCGATGGTTTCGGGAAAGGCGACCGATCGAAAATAGCGGCAACCACTTTCGACCACCAACCCGATGATCGCCCCCGCCTGTACATCGAGCAGGCGCCGATCGATCAAAAGCGTGTTCACCGCCGTATCGAACCAGCTGTAGAACACCACATTGTTGACATGGCCATAGGCATCATTGTCGAGCCAGCGCGTTGGAATCGGTCGGAACAGGCGATAATCGGCTGCTGATTCCAATGCTGAATCCGATGCCGCATCCAATGCTGGATCGGCCCCGGAAGCAGCTGCAAAACCCGGCGCTGAACCCGACGCTGTCATGCCCGTTCCGGCACGCCTCGCACCGGTACATTCCGCCCCGGCAGAGCGGATTTTGGCGCCGGTGTGCCAAAACGCCTGCGCTTGGGCGCCTCGACAACCGGAAACGCCGACTGCTTTTCCAGATCGGTCTGCCGCCGCGCCAAAGCGATGGCGCAACCGATCAGAATGAAGATGACCGGCATATGCGCTTCGGTGCTCGCCGCCGATTTGATGATGATGAAATTGGCCAACGCAATGATGATCGGCGCCAGCAGCAAAGTCTCGTCGGTGCGCGCCCGGCTATGGCCCCGAAACCCGATCCAGATCGCCAGCAGGATCATTGCCATGAACGAAGCAAAACCGATGAAGCCATAATCCAGCAACAACGTCAGATAATAGGTATCCACCGTCACATTTTCGGCGCCGGGGTTGTAATAGCCCAACACGTCGCCGCTGCGTCCCGCGCCATGGCCGAATGGATAGCGAAAGATCTTGGGCCACCCCATCGTCCATTGTGCGATGCGCGCATCGGTGCTGGATTGATGCTGGCCGCCGCCGATCACCAGAACGTGCAGGCGTCGCCAGAAGATGACGAGCGAGGCCACCGCCACTGCGAACATCGGGTAGCCGAACAAAACCGCATTCGAAATCAGCGAGCCCGGATTCTGCCGCCTGATTCGCAATGCCTCCAGAAAGACATAGACGATCAGCGTCACCAGCATGCCGATCATCGCCGATCGCGATCCGGTAAAGAACATCGCGCACATGACCGCAAATGTGCCGGCAATCAGCACCAGAAACTGGGCGAAGCCCTTTGCGCGGGTGATGAAATAGATAACAAAAGGAAAGGCAATTGCCAGATATTCCGCATAATACAATGAATTGCCGAACGGCCCCCGGATCCGATAAACATCCGTACCCGACCGCATCGAGCCAAGGCCCAGTTTGAAATAGGTAAACTCATCGGCCTTCAGCCACGTTGGCAGCCAACTGAGCCAGAACAGGTTCGAAACCCGGTATTCGTAAATGGAAATCACCGAAATAACGATGACCGTCCACGCCATTACCCGTGCGATGCGCATCACAAAGCCTTCGCGCGTTGCCAGCCAAGCCGACGCCAGCAGCATCAATGTCCAGAAAACCTGGTTGTTGAGAAACTTGGATATCGAAAAGAATTTCGAGTCCGAAAAGGCAATGGAAATCAGCGTGGTGGCCCAAAAAAGCCAGAATATCCGGCGAAGCCAGGGCACGCCATTCGTGGCTTCCTGGATTTGCGCCCGCATCTCGCTTGATGTGGCGAAATTGAAACCAAAGATGGCCACCATGCCGAAAACGACAAAGCGTGTCGGCGTCACCCAGGGCAGGCCCGGCAAATTCACGGCAACAAAACTCGGCCACAAGGCGTTCAGGCCGACGAAAAGCACCAGCGCCTTGCCAACCAGTTCATCACTGAGTCCGCCGATATCCGGCAACATCCACAGGATCAGCAGGGTCATGAAAATGATCGGCATCGCAGGAATGGTCAGCAACTGCATCGGCAGCACAGAGCAAAGCAAGCCGTAGAAGGCCGCCAGGAACACCAGACACGCGCCGATGAAGATCCGGGTAAAAAGGCCCAGTTCGCGTCGACTTACATAGGGTTGCAGGACCAGCGAAGTTGCCACGGTTTCCCATCCGGATCACAGATTCGATCGCAGCCCTATAGCGCAGGACATCCGACAGGCGCCAGACCCCGGCGCGCCTTTGCCCCATAGGCGGCAATGGCGTTGACGTCACCCGGGCATCGCGTCCGTTGTCCCCGGCTGTTAATTGTCCCCGGCTGTTAATAGTCCAGGCCCGCTGCAGCGCCCGGTACGCCGCAGCGCCGCAAATCTGGTTGCGCGTGCCAATGCATCCTGATAAACGTAAATCATTAAGCTAATTCAATAATTTTTGCCAGTATTATCCACAATGCTGGTACCAGTTGATCCAAAAAAGAGTGACGTCGATGGACCGGCCGCGGATAATCGAAAAGATTCATGACGTCATGATCGACGTTTTTGACGTCGATGATTTGAATATTTCCGAATCAACAACTGCCCAGGACATTGAGGAGTGGGATAGCCTCAGCCATATCCGCTTCATGATTACCATCGAACGCTTTTTCAAATTCAAATTTCTTAATGAAGAAATCTCGGAACTGAAAAACGTCGGTGATCTGGCCAGTGCGATCGAACGGAAGCTGGCGTGATCCGGCGCGCGCTTGCGCCACGGGCGGTGCCGGTAACCCGCTGATGCTCGCAGAAATGGCTTGGCTGCTGCCGCCGCCGGCAGATTTTCGCGCACAGCTGAAGGCGCTCAGGGCGCGCATCGCCGCACCCGCCGCCACCGCTGCCGAATCGCTGCTGGCGGAGGAGGCGCTGTACGCCGCGGCGCTCCCCCGGCTCGATATCAACCAGCTCGGCCACCTCGCCACGGCGGCGGCAACCTATGCCGCCACCGCGCCCGCCGCCGGCGCCCTTGCCCGCCTCCGGCTCGGCCTGCTCGGGGCGGGGACGCTCGATCTGCTGGCCCCGGCGATCGCCGCATCGGCACTGCGCCACCGCGTGCTCGCCACGATCGTGCGCGGCGATTACGGCAGCGCCATGCGCGACGCCATTGATCCAACCAGCCCGTTCCGCACCGCCGCCGCCGAAAACCCGCTCGATGCCGCGCTCATCCTGCTCGATCATCGCAGCATCGGCCTCGACCGGGCCCGCGCCACCGCGGCAGAGGCCGGCGAGGCGGTCGCCGCCGCCATCGCCATGGTCACGGCGATGGCATCGGCCCTGGCAGGCGCCGTGCGCGGCAGCATCCTCGTCGCCACCGTGGCACCGCCGCCGGAACCGCTGTTCGGCAGCTTTGATGCGGTCGAGCCCGGCGCCATCCACGCCATGGTTGCCGCCTTCAACGCGGCGCTCGTCGAAATGGCCGCTGCGCAGCGGATCATCCTTGTCGATCTGGCCCGCACGGCTGCCATGATCGGCCTGGACAGCTGGCACGATGCCGGCCAGTGGCACGTCGCCAAAATGGCCATCGGCCCCGATGCCATCGCGCTCGCCGCCGATACCATCGCCCGCGTGCTCGCCGCCATGCGCGGCACCACCCGCAAGGCATTGGTGCTCGATCTCGACAATACCCTGTGGGGCGGCGTCATCGGCGATGATGGCATGGACGGTATCGCCATCGGCCAGGGCTCCGGCACCGGAGAGGCGTTTCTCGCCATCCAGCAGATGGCGCTGGAACTGCGGCGGCGCGGCATCGTCCTCGCCGTCTGTTCGAAAAATGACGAGGCGGTTGCCCGCGTCCCCTTCCGCGATCACCCCGACATGTTGCTGCGCGAGGACCATATCGCGGTGTTCGTCGCCAATTGGGGCGACAAGGCAACCAACCTTCGCGCCATCGCCGCCGCGCTCAACATCGGCCTCGATGCGCTGGTCTTTCTCGATGACAATCCCGTCGAACGCGGCCAGGTGCGCCGCGAGCTGCCGATGGTCGCCGTGCCCGAACTGCCCGCCGATCCGGCGCTTTATCCGCGCGCCCTTGCCGCCGCCGGTTATTTCGAGGCGATCGCCTTTGCCGATGATGACCGGGTCCGCGCCGATGCCTATCGCGCCAACGCAGAACGCGCCGCCTTCGCCGGCACAAGCGACATGGCCGGCTATCTGCAATCGCTGCAAATGGTCGCCGATGTGCGGCCGTTCGACGCCGTAAACCGCGCCCGTATCGCGCAATTGACCAACAAATCGAACCAGTTCAATCTCACCACCCGGCGCTATACCGAACGCGAAGTCGCCGCCATGGAGGCCGACGACAGCCTCGCGACCCTGCAACTGCGGCTGGTCGATCGCTTTGGCGACAATGGCATGATCTGCGTCGTCATCCTGCGCCCGGCATCTGCCACCGAATGGGAAATCGACACCTGGCTGATGAGCTGCCGCGTGCTCGGCCGCCGCATGGAGGAAGCGACGCTGGCGCAGATCGTAGCCACCGCCCGCGCCCGCGGCGCCACGGCGCTGATCGGCCGCTACCTGCCCACGCCCAAGAACGCCATGGTCGCCGATCACTATGGCAAATTGGGCTTCACCCTGAGCGAGCGCGGCGACGATGGCGCCAGCCTGTGGCGGCTCGATCTCGCCGACTATGCCGCCCCCGACCTGCCGATGCGCTTCACCGGCCCGGACGCCGCGTGAAAAGCAACCCCGACACCCCCACTTTCCCTGTCATGCCAGCGACGGCTGGCATCCAGCCGTGCCGCAAAGCACCGCCGGCTGCCACCTCGAAACACCCCGTCATGCCAATGAACCCCTGCATCCAGTCGGCGCGCACCGCACCAAAAGCCGCCGCACCAGGCCACGGCTGGATGCCAGCCTTCGCTGGCATGACAGGTCCGACTGAACACCTCGCAACCGCCACGGCCCGCCCCTGACCGATGCTGTTCAGCTCCTACCCTTTCATCATCGGCTTCCTGCCGCTGGCGCTGCTGCTGTTCTATGGCGCCGCCCGCCTTGGCCGCACGCCCGCCATGCTCACCCTGGCGGCGATGTCGCTGGGTTTCTACGCCTATTGGCGCGTGCAGGACCTTTGGGTGCTGCTGTTCTCCATCACCTTCAACTATTTCCTGGGTGGCCAGATCCAGCGCGATCGCGCCGCCGGACGGCTCACCCGCATGCGCTGGCTGCTGCGCTTTGGCGTTACGGTCGATCTGGCGCTGCTGATCTGGTTCAAATACACCGGCTTTATCATCGAGAACATCGATCTCGCCGCCGGCACCAACTGGACGCTGGGGCATATCATCCTGCCGCTCGGCATCTCCTTCTTCACCTTCCAGAAAATCGCCTATCTCGCCGATTCCGCCCGTGGCGAGGCGCAGAAAACCGGCTTTCTCGAATTCGGCCTGTTCGCTTCCTTCTTCCCGCAACTCATCGCCGGGCCGATCTCGCACTACAAGGAAGTCATCCCGCAATTCGGCCACCGATTGTTCGGCACGCCGCTGGCGAAAAACCTGTTGGTCGGCCTCGTCATCTTCGCCATCGGCCTGTTCAAAAAGGTCATCATCGCCGATTTAATCGCCAATTATCTCAATCCGCTCTACGGGCTCGCCGCCGACAACCACGCCGCCATCGATTTTCGCACCGGCTGGACGATCGCCATATCGTACACGCTGCAGCTCTATTTCGATTTTTCGGGCTATTCGGACATGGCGATCGGCCTTGCCCGCATGTTCGGCGTGCGCCTGCCGATCAATTTCCATTCACCGCTGCGCGCCGCCAGCATCATCGATTACTGGCGGCGCTGGCACATGACGCTGCAACGCTTCATCGTCACCTATGTGTTCACGCCGCTGTCGGTGCCGCTCAACCGCTTCGCCATCGAACGCGGCCTCACCGGCTGGACGGGCTTCTTCTTCTCGGTGGCCATCCCGTCGTTCCTCACCTTCTTCATCATGGGCGTGTGGCACGGCGCCGGCTGGGGTTTTGTCGTCTATGGCCTCCTCAACGCCGTTTATGTCAGCGTCAACGAAGCCTGGCGCGAACGCCGCAAGCGCCGCCGCCGTGCCCTGAAAAAGCTGAAACTGCCCGTCCCCGAAATCGGCCTTGGTGAACGCATCGGCTATCATGTGCTTACCCTCGCCTGCGTCTTTGTCGGCAACATGTTCTTCCGCGCGCTCACCTTCGGGGATGGCGCCGCGATCTTTCGCGGCATGATCGGCCTTGGCGGCTTTGATCAGCCGCCGATGTTCGCCGCCCTGGCGCCGCCGCTGCTGTTCGGCCTCGTCGCCATCGCCGCCACCATCGTCGCCTTCTTCCCCAACACGCAGCAAATCATGACCCGTTTCCGCCCGGCGGTGAACTGGCGGCTGTGGCGCACCGAGGCGCCGGCGCTGCTGCAATGGCGCTGGCGGCCAACGCCGGCGGGCATCGGCTTTGCCGGCGTCACC
The DNA here is from genome assembly GCA_038217075.1 of Sphingomonadales bacterium. Lineage (GTDB taxonomy): Bacteria > Pseudomonadota > Alphaproteobacteria > Sphingomonadales > Sphingomonadaceae > Sandarakinorhabdus. Next base: position 8,559 of record JBBQPR010000021.1, on the reverse strand, counting down.
CTGTTCCTTGGCCTCGCCATCATCCAGCGCGGCCAGGCCATCTTCCTTTATTTCAACTTCTGACGGGGGCGGACCGATGCGCATCTTCCCCTCGGCCCGTGCCATCTTCGCCATATTCGGCGTGGCGCTCGCCTGCGCCTTTGCCACGCTGCTGCTGCCGACCAACGATTATCAGCGTTATCAACTGCTGCGCGGCACCATCCATGATCGCGCCCATTGGATCTATGAACGCATTCACTTCGATCCGACGCCGATCGATGTCGTCGTCATCGGGTCGTCGCGCACCGGCGCCGGCGTCGATGCTGCCCGACTGAGCCGCGATACCGGGCTCAATGTCGTCAATTTCTCGCTGGCCGAGGCCGGCCGCAACATCAACCACGCCATCATCGAGGAAATGCTGACGACCAAGCATCCCCGCCTCATCGTCATCGGCGTCACCGAAAAACCGTCGCGCTTCGGCCATTCCGCCTTCCGCTACCTTGCGGCGCCGGCCGATCTGCTCAACCCCGGCTATGTCGGCAATCTCAACTGGCTGCCCGATCTCGCCTATCTGCCCTATCGCCAGCTCTATCTGTTCGCAGCCAACATCGCGCCCCGCGCCATGGGCCTGCCCAAAACCTTCGATCCCGCGAGCTATGTCGGCCCGACTTTTGACACCACGCAAGACATCATCCTGCCCGGCGGCCAGATCAAGCGAACGGACATTGCCGCCCCACTGTCCGAACTGTTGCGCGGCGTCCACAAGCTGGAGGCCGGCACCCGCCCACCGCTGCTCCCCGCCCGCTTCGCCGATATCGAATTCGGCGATGATCGCTTTTACGTCCGCCGCATCGCCGCACTGGCCAGCGCCCGCGGCATCCGCATCGCCTTCCTCGCCATCCCCTATTACAGCGGCACCAGCGCGGTGCAGGAATCCGCGCTGTACGAACACTTTGGCCCGATCTGGAACGCTGGCTTTTTCGCCGACCGGCCCGGCGATTATTCGGATTATGCCCATCTCAATCGCGGCGCCGCCCAACAACTCACCGATTGGCTGGCGCCGCGCGTTACCGCTGCGCTGGCGGCCCGGCAGCCACCGCAGGGACGAATATCGGCAGCGTCGCCCTGACCAGCGCATCGCGGCCGGCACCGTTGAAATGGCAGCCGTCCCGGCGCATGTCGTCGCCCAATGCCGAAGCCAGCGGACCCAGCACGATACGCGGATAGTGTAGCGCCCAGGCCGTCACAGCGGCATCGATGGCCGGTCCATTGCCACGCCGATGCATGCAATGCGTACTGCGAAACACGATCCAGGGCACATCCTTGGCAAACACCCCGCTGGCATCGAAACGATCGACCAGCTGGCGCATTTCATCCACATATCGGGCAGGGTCCAGCAACACCGCCGCATCGGTCTCGCCCTGAATCCAGATGACATGATCCGGCACCAGTCCGGCCGCCCGGGCCATCGCCACTTCGGCGATCAACCGCTGGCGATAGCGCGACCGGTCATCCAGCCAGTCGCCAAGCTGTGATCCGCCCACCGCGCCGTTGATGAACACCACCGGCCGCCCGCTCGCCCGCCACAAGGCCGAGCCCAGCCCGGTCCACAGGCTGCCGCCACGGTCGGTCGCGCCCAGCACCGGGTCGCGCAGCCGATAACAATGGCCGCCGTACATCATGAACGCCTGCGCCGCCGGATCGGCGGGCAACGGCTCCGAAAACGCGTTGGCGGCATTGGATTGCCCGCCGGTAACGATCACGATCGCATCGGCGCCGGGGCAGGCAAGCCGCTCATAATCGCCGGTATCGGTGTTGAAATCGCGCACCCACAGTTTCGGCAGCCCCATCGCCAACCGGAATTCGCGCTTTGAATCCGAAAAGCCCGACGGGTCGATCCGGGCATAGGCCAACACCGCCAGCCCGAGCACCAACACAACAGCAAGCAAGAGCCCGATCACGCGCTTCACACCGGCTCCCTTTCGCCCTTGCGCCACACTCGAAACCGCCGCTATCGACCGCCTGCCGGGCGGCAACCCGGCCGCGCTACAGCACCAGCGGCGCGTGGTTCATGCGGGGCAGGACATGCCGGGCGAACAGATCGGCCTCCGCCGCGTGCGGATAGCCCGACAGGATGAACGCATCGATTCCCATCGCCTGGTACGACCGCAGCTTGGCCAGCACCTGGTCGGGATCGCCGACGATCGCCGCACCGCAGCCCGACCGCGCCCGGCCGATGCCCGTCCACAGATTATCCTCGACATAGCCATCCGCCGCTGCATCGCGCAGCTCGGCCTGCCGCCGCACCCCCACCGATGTCGCATCCAGCGATTTCGCCCGGATCGCATCGCCCGTCGCCGCATCCAGCCGCGACAACAGCCGGTCGGCCGCATCGCGCGCCGCGCTTTCGGTTTCGCGCACGATGACATGGACGCGGTAACCGAACTTCAACGTCCGGCCATGCGCCGTCGCCCGCGCCCGCATATCGTCCAGGATCGCCTGCACCGCCGGCCGGGTATCGGGCCACATCAGGTAAACGTCCGCCGCCTTCGCCGACGCCTCGCGCGCATCGGGGCTCAACCCGCCGAAATACAGCGGTGGGCATTTGCCGGTCGTCGTCGTCACCCCCGGCGGGTCCAGCTTCAGCTTGTAATGCTCGCCCTGATGATCGAGCGCCTCGCCATTCAACAGGGTCTTCAAAATCTGCATCACCTCGACGGTGCGGGCATAGCGCGGCGCCGATGCCAGTGTTTCACCCGGCATGTCGGACGAGATGATGTTCACCGTCAGCCGCGGTGCCGAACCATCGGCCACCAGCCCCATGATGCGGTCCAGCGTCGCGATCTGCCGCGCCAGTTGCGGCGGCCAGGTTTCACCGACCCGCACCGCCATCAACAGCCGAATACGCCGCGTCAACGCCGCAATCGCCCCGGCAAACACCGTCGTATCGATGCCCAAGGCATAGCCCGATGGCAGCAATATATTGTCGAACCCGCCCTTTTCGGCGGCCAGCACGATATTGCGGCAATGTTCCCAGCTCGATTTCAACGCCGGGTCGGGCTGGCCCAGGAATTCATAATCATCGTCGCACAGCGCCGAAAACCAGCTGACTTCGCACGTCTTGTCACCATTGCTCATGGCAAATTCTCCCCAAGCGAAGCGACCAGGATCGCGTACCATTCGGCGCGCGTGAAGGTCACCTTGTAGGCCTCGGCGCTTTCCGCGATCCGGGCCGGATTCTGCGTGCCGACGATCGGGATCGGCCGCGACGGGTGTGCCATGATCCACGCATAGGCCACCGCCACCCGGCTGACCCCTTGCGTCGCCGCATGGGCATCCAGCGCCGCCTTCACCCGCGCGGCGCGCGCATCCTCGGCCTGCATCCGGCCGGGGCGCGGGTCACCGTCGCCCAGCCGGCCCTGCCCCAGCGGCGACCAGGCGATCACATCATGGCCAACGCCCATGGCGTGATCCAACGTGCCATCCATCAACGGCCCGGTCGCCAGAATCGAAAACTCCGGCTGCGTCGATGCCAGCGGCGTCTTCAGATGCCGGCCCAGCGCCGCGGTCTGGTTGATGGTGAAATTGGAAACCCCGATCGCGCCGATCTTGCCTTCCGCCACCATGGCATCCAGCGTCGCCGCCACGTCCGCCGGGTGTGCCAGCATGTCCGGCCGGTGGATCTGCCAAAGGTCGATGCGCTCGACTCCCAACCGGGTCAGCGACGCCTCGACCGCCTCGCGCAGATATTCGGGCGACGAATCATAGGGCACGCCCATCCGGATACCGCCCTTCGACGCCAGCACGATCTTGTCGCGCAGGCCCGGGCTCTGCGCAAAAACCTTGCCCAGCAACAGCTCCGATGCGCCAAAGGGCTCGTCATTGTCCGGGCCGTAAATATCGGCCGTATCGAAGAAGTTGATGCCTGCCGCCAGCGCCGCTTCCACCTTGGCCTGCGACGCCTTCACGTCATCCCCGCCAAACCGCCACATCCCCCACGCCATCGGCGACACCTGCAATGGGGACTTGCCGAGGGCACGGCGTTCGGAGGAAAGGGCGATCTTGGTCATACCGACTCAATGCCCGGAGCGCGCCCAAATGAAAAGCACCCAAACCATCCGTTACGGAATTGTCGGCTCCGGCATGATGGCCATCGAGCATATCGCCAACATCGCACTCACCCCCAATGCCGTCGTCACCGCACTCGCCGATCCGGTGCAACGCTCGCTCGATCGCGCTGCGGCGGCGGTAGGTACCGACGTGGCGCGCTTCGCCGATGCCCAGGCGCTCGCCGCATCCGGCCTGTGCGACGCGGTCGTCGTCGCCTCCCCCAATTTCACCCATGCCAGCGTGTTGCCGCCGCTGATGGACGCCAACCTCCACATCCTGTGCGAAAAACCGCTGGCGACGACCATCGACGACGCCCGCGCCGTCGCCACCGCCGCCGCCGGCTATGGCGCCATCTTCTGGACCGGCATGGAATATCGCTTCATGCCGCCGGTCGCCGAATGGGTCCGGCAGATCCACGCCGGCCGCATCGGTCGGCTTCAGATGCTCGCCATTCGCGAACACCGCTTCCCCTTCCTTGTAAAGGTTGGCGACTGGAACCGCTTTTCGGCCAACACCGGCGGCACCATGACCGAAAAATGCTGCCATTTCTTCGATCTGATGCGGCTTGTCGTCGGCGCCGAACCGGTCCGCATCCATTGCTCGGGCGCGATGGACGTCAACCACCAGGACGAGCGTTATGACGGCAAAAAGCCCGACATCATCGACAACAGCTATACCACCGTCGATTTCGCCAACGGCGTACGCGCCATGCTCGATCTCTGCATGTTCGCCGATGGCGCCGAGCAGCAGGAGGAAATCACCGCCGTCGGCGACAAGGCCCGGCTCGATGTGTTCATCCCGGCCGGCGAAATCGTCCATTCGCCGCGCGTCGGTTTCATGAACCCCAAACAGGCGACCCGCGAAACCATCCACACCGATGCCGCCGCGCTCGCCGCCGGGCAACACCATGGCTCCACCTTCTTCCAGCACCAGGCCTTTACGGCGGCGGTGCGCGGCGAAGGCCCGGTGATCGTGTCCGCCGATGATGGCCTGCGTGCTGTCGCCATGGGCCTTGCCGCCGAAACCAGCGCCCGCGAACATCGCGTCGTCGAAATGCGCGAACTCGGCCTCTAAGCCCGTCTCGGCACCGCGCTGTCTGGAGTCCCAGCCGTGTTGCACTGCTGCAACACAGCTGTAACATCGCGTTGAGGCGGATTGACGCGCCGTAACAAAATCGGTCTTGAGCGCAAGATTCGCAACGGCCGAACTGGCCGGGCGACCGGCACGGCCACGTTGGCCAGGCCTGACCTTGGGGAGAATTTCCATGCGCTCGACGCTGCTCGGCACCGCCGCCTTGTTCGCCATAACGGCAACGGCACCGCTTTTCGCCCAGACCGCCGCGCCGGCGCCAACCGCCGCAGCCGCAGCCGATGAATCGCTGGAAATCGTCGTCACCGCGCAAAAGCGTTCGGAACGCCTGCAGGACGTGCCGCTCGCCGTCTCCGTTGTTTCCGGCGAAACATTGGCGCGTCAGGGTGCTGTCAGCCTCGAAGGCGCGCAATATCTCGTGCCCTCGCTCAACTTCCGCAAGTCGGGCACCACGATCAACCAGTCGCTGTATCTGCGCGGCGTCGGCACCGCGACCTTCTCCATCGCAGGGGAACCTTCGGTCTCCGCCGTGCTCGATGGCGTCGTGCTCAGCCGCGCTGGCGAAGCCTTTACCGATCTCGTCGATATCGAGCGCATCGAAGTGCTGCGCGGCCCGCAGGGCACCCTGTTCGGCAAGAATTCTTCGGCCGGTGTCATCAACATCGTGTCGAAGCGGCCGGGCGACAAGCTCGGCGGTTTCGCCGAAGCCGGCTTCTATTTCGACAATGGCAATGAATACCGCATCCGTGGCGGCGTCGACCTGCCGTTTTCCGACAGCATCAAGGGCCGCCTCACCGGCTTCTACGGCAAATATGACGGCAACATCTTCAACGATGCACCGGGCGTCAACCGCCGCGTCAACGGCTATGAACATTATGGCGTCCGCGCCCTGATCGAAGCCCAGGCCACCGACACCGTCAAGTTGACCCTGATCGCCGACTGGCGCAAATCCAACGATGATTGCTGCGCCGAAGTCATCGGCACCGCGCCCACCGGGGTCGGCAGCCTCGCCCTTGCCGGCATCAACTTCCTCGGCGATGGCACCCGCACCATCCGCCAGAACCTCATCACCCGCACGCTGGAAACCAGCTGGGGCCTGTCGCTGCAGGCCGATGTGGAACTCGGCGACCTGACGCTGACCTCGATCACCGCCTATCGCGATTACAAGAACAACGAAATCCGCGATGGTGACTGGACGGCGGCCGCCTATCAGGGCCTCAACCAGCTGCACGACATCGGGCCGCAGATCGGCCACACCTTCACCCAGGAACTGCGGCTGACCTCGCCCGCCGACCAGTTCTTCTCCTATGTGCTCGGTGCCTATTATTCGAACAGCTATACGCAGCGCACCTTCACCCGCAACGTCATCACCTGCGGCGCGGCGCCCAGCCCGCTGGCGCTGGTCACCTGCGGCAGCCCCGGCGCACCGGCCTCCACCTTCCCCAACGGGTCGGCAACCTTCGGCTCGACGCTGCAGAACGCCGCGCTGTTCGGCCAGGGCACGATCAACATCTCCGATCGCCTGCGCGGCATCATCGGCATGCGCTACACCTACGACAAGAACGACGTGTTCCACAGCCGCGTCTCGCCGCTGCCGGGCCCCGGCATCCAGCCCAATTTCGACCAGGGCGTGTTCAATTCGGCATCCCCGACCTCGATCAACGGCGATCCAACCAAGTCGAATGGGCAGCCGTTCCGCACCGATACCGCCAAAGCCAACTTCTCGGGCAAGGTCGGCCTGCAATATGACATCACCCAGGGCGTGATGGGCTATTTCACCTATGCGCGCGGCTACAAGGGTCCGGCATACAATTTGTTCTATAACCTGACCGCCAGCGGCACCAACGTCATCGCGGCGGAAACAGTCGACAGCGTCGAACTGGGCCTGAAGAACAGCTTCCTCGGCGGCAAGCTGATCCTCAACCTCGCGGCCTATTACGCCAAATACCATAATTTCCAGGCGAACAACCCGGATCTGGTGGCAGGCGTCGTCGTCACCCGCTTCACCAACGCCGGTGATGTCTCGACTCGCGGCGCCGAACTCGATTTCATCATCCGCCCGATCCGTGACCTCAACATCAGCGGCGGGCTAGCTTACACCGACGCCAAGGTCGACAAGTTCAAGGCACCTCCGGGCGGGACCGTTATCCCGTCGGGCACGCCGCTCGGCTATGCGCCGAAGTGGAAGGGCTCGATCGGCGCCGATTATCGCGTCCGTACCAACAGCTTTGCCGACATCACTTTGGGTGTCACCGCCTCGACCCAGTCGAGCCAGCTGTCGCTGTTCGACGCCAACCCGGTCGTCCGCGCCGCCGGCACCATCGGCGCCTACAGCCTCGTCGATTTCCAGCTCGGCCTTGTCGAAAAGGAAGATCGCTTCAAGCTGACCTTCATCGTCAAGAACGCCTTCGACAAGAGCTTTGCCGCGGCCATCACCAACGGCGGCCCGGGTGGTTCGTATCGCTACCTGATCCCGCGTGAAGCCGATCGTTATTTCGGTGTGACGGGGCGGGTGAACTTCTAGTCGAAGCGCCGCGCGCGCGTAGTGCCCGCACTACGCGCCGACAGGCGCAAGACCGGCCGGCGGGGCGGCGGGTAATTCCCGCCGAACCCGACCGACGCCAGCCCGGGCTTTGCCCGGGCTTTTTTCTTGACGCCACTACCTGACTAGAAATCCCTAGCCCGCATCCGCCTCAATCGCATGCATGGCCTCATCGCTCAGCCCGAAATGATGCCCCACCTCGTGCACCAGCACATGGGTGACCAGCGCCTCCAGCGTGTCCTCGCCCTCGCACCATTCCTCCAGCAGGGGCCGGCGGTAGAGGAAAATCATGTCGGGCATCGCGCCAGTCGGCTCATCGCCCTTCATCCCGACATGACGGCCGTGGTACAGCCCCAGCAGATCCCATTCCGATTCCAGCTCCATCGCCGCGATCACGCGCTGGTCGGGGAAATCCTCGACGCGCAGCAACACGGTGGCAAGATGGTTGCGGAACAGCTCCGGAAGCCGCTCGACCGCCAGTTGCGCGAGTAGTTCGATATCCTCGATGCTGGGCGCAAGGCCGTTGTTGCTGGCAATCTGATGGGGGGTTTGACGTGGTATCATCCGCGTCAGATAGTCAGTCCATCACCCAAATGCGAGGCTTTCCAATGATCAAACGGCTCGACGATACGGCAATCGCCACTGCCATGGCGGCAATCCCGGGCTGGACCCGCAACGGCGATGGCATCGAACGGCACTATCGCTTCGCCGATTTCGCCGCGGCGTTCGGCTTCATGGCCCGGGTCGCGCTGCTCGCCGAAAAGGCCGATCACCACCCGGAATGGTCGAATGTCTACAACAAGGTCGACATCCGCCTGACAACCCATGACGCGGGCGGG
>JBBQPR010000020.1:0-38808 GCA_038217075.1 Sphingomonadales bacterium | reverse complement strand
AAGGCCTTCATCAAATATCCCGGCACGGTGACGCTGCGCTTTGGCGAACCCATCCCGCCGGGCCTGCCGCGCGATGCCATCGAACCCCGGGTGCACGCCGCGATCAATGCCCTGCAATCCCCCGAACGCACCGCACTGGCCCGCGATCTGGGGGTGGTGGCATGATCCGGCGCATACCCCTGTGGCTGACGCTGGTGCCGCTGGCCGCCGGGCTTCTGGTCTATTGGCTGTTATGGAGCGGCTGGGCGCGCGATTTCGAAGCGACGATCCAGCCCTGGCTGCCCGATACCACCCTGTCCATCACCGGATTCCCCTATCGCATGGAAGTCGATGTCGTTCGGCCCCGGCTGGCCGGCGGCGATGTCGTGAAGCTGGAGGCCAGCGCCACCCGCGCCCAGGTCAATCGCGGGCCGTGGCAGCCGGAACTGACCATCGTTTCCACCCAGGCACCGCGCTTTTCGGCCATCGTCGGCCCCGGCATCGGCGCCAGCCTGTCGGGCCTTACCGGGCTGACCAGCATCCATGTCCTCGATGGCCGGCTGGTGCGGCTGTCCACCCGTATCGAGGCGGCGCGCGCCCGGCTCGGCTTCACCAGCGCGGTCGTCGGCGCCGATCTGCTCGAATTGCACCTGCGTGAAACCGGCGCCGCCGCGCCGGTCGCAACCGGGCCGACTCCGGCCACGCGCGGGCAGATGGTCATCGATGCGCAGCGGCTGCGGCTGGACAAGGGCGACGCGCTGACGGTCAAGGGCGATATCGATGTCACCGGCACCGCTCGCCTTACCGGCTTCGATGCCTGGGCCAGCGCCGGCACCATCGAGGTCCGTAACCTCGCCATCGCCGATGCCCATGGCGAAATCGCCCGTATCGCCGCCACCATCGTGCCGCTGGGCCACAACGGCCTGCGCTTTGCCGGCACCATCACCACCATCTGCCCGGCGAGCGTTGCCGCCGCCTTTGCCGGGGCGGTGCCGGTGACCGAACAGCGGCTGCGCGCCGCGGTCCGGCTGTCGTTCGAAGGCGTGGCCGGGGCGGTCCGGCTGGCGGGGCTGCCCGATGATCTGGAAGGGCGGTCGGTGCGCTCGCAATTGCCGGCTTGCCCGGCGCTGCGCGGGCGGCTGTAGCGGCCGTTTGTTCACCTCTCCCGTTGACGCGAAGGCGTCGCCTACGGCCGCGGGAGAGGTCGACAGACGGCGAAGCCGGCCCGGGAGCGGGGTTCTGCAGGCGGGGGTTATGGGAGCGCCCCTCTCCCGCCTGCGGGAGAGGCGACTCGCGCATCAGCGCGGCGGGTGAGGGTGTTTCCAGGCGTTGAAACAGGCGATGTTCTCGCCGGGCGCTGCGAAAAAGCCGGAAGCAAGGGGCAGGAAGCAAGGGGCAGGAAGCAAGGGGCAGGGGCAAAGCCACTGCTGGCGCCGGACGGGTTCGGTCGGCGTAGCCGCCCGCCCCGCCGATCGGCCTTGCGCCTGTCGGCGCGCTGCTTGCAGCGCGCTCGCGGCGCTGCGGCCAGAGGATCTATAAGCCGGGTTCTGTACCTTGCCAAAAACAAGGCGACGATCATTCCTCTAGGACTGTTGTTGCCAACAGCCTCAAGCAACCAACCCGGACGGCGAGGCCGGTTCCTGCCCTGCGATCTGCGCCTTGCGGCGCAAACCACGTGCCGTCCCTATTCGGTCTTGCTCCCGGTGGGGTTTGCCATGCCGCTTCGGTTACCCGTCGCGCGGTGCGCTCTTGCCGCACCCTTTCACCCTTGCCTGTCTTTCCCGCTTGCGCGGGAACCCATCGGCGGTCTGCTCTCTGTGGCACTTTCCCTGGGGTCACCCCCGCCGGGCGTTACCCGGCACCGCGTTCCGTGGAGCCCGGACTTTCCTCCCCCATGTTGCCATGGCGGCGACCGCCCGATCCTCTGACCGCAGCGCGCCTCTAGCAGGCCAGCGGCGCGCCCGCCACTGTCTTGACCGTTACGGCTTTTCCCACCGGCTGGCCGCATCATCATCGCTGGCCTTGGCCGCCACCCAGCGGCTGGTGTCGCCATGCTCCTCGCGCTTCCAGAACGGCGCCCGGGTCTTCAACCAGTCCATCAGGAACTCTGCCGCCTCGAACGCCGCACTGCGATGCGCGCTGGCGATGGCAACCACCACAATGGCTTCACCCGGCAATAGCCGCCCGTGGCGGTGCACAACCGTGCCGCCCAGCAACGGCCAGCGCGCCCATGCCTCGGCGGCAATCGCGGCCATCTGCCGGTCGGTCATCGCCGGATAATGCTCCAGTACCAGCGCCGTCAGCCCGTCATCGGCGCGGACATGGCCGGTGAAGGTGACAACGGCGCCGACATCGTGCCGCCCGGCCGTCAGCGCGGCGGCAATCGCCCCGGTGTCGAACGGCTCAGCCTGGGTGGCGGTGGCGATCATCCACCGGTCACCGGCGGGAAGATGGCGATCTCGCGCGGCGTGCCGATCGGCGCATCGGCGGCAACAAAGTCTTCGTCGATGGCAACCCGAATGGCGCCACGGTCGGCCAGCGCCGCGGCATGGCCGGGGGAAAGGGTCGCCAGCCAGTCGAGCAGGTCCGCCACGTTCACCAGCCCGTCGGGCAACGCCAATCGTTCGGCACCGCTGCCGATCCGCTCCCGCACCCAGGCGAAATACAGCAGGTCGACCATGCGGATCAGGCCATATGCTTCAGGCCGACGCGCAGATAATCATAGCCGGTGATCAGCGTCAGCCCGGCGGCAACCCACAAGCAGCCAAGGCCGATCGCTTCGGCAGGCAGCCACGGCAGCAGGCGCGGTGTGGCGCCGGCCAGCACCAGCGTGCCCAGCGCGATCATCTGGAACGCGGTCTTCCACTTCGCCAGCGCCGATACCGGCAGCGACACCTGCAGGCTCGCCAGATATTCGCGCAGCCCAGATACGATGATCTCGCGCAGCAAAATGATCAGCGCGGCGATGACGGCAAAACCATGCACCAGCCCCGAATGCACCAGCATGACGATGACCGCGGCGACCATGATCTTGTCGGCAATCGGATCAAGGAAGATGCCTACTTTCGACACCGTGCCCTGCGCCCGCGCCAGATAACCATCAAGGTAATCCGTCACGCCGGCGATGGTATAGAGGATGAACGCCGTCAGCCATTGCCACGTGCCTGGCCCCCACATCAGGGCAACCAGCAACGGCACCGCAAAGATGCGGCTGAGCGTGAGCAGATTGGGGAGGCTGGACAACACGCACCATCCCTAGGCAATCCTGCGTCCGGATGAAAGTTCACTTTTTGGGGATATGCGCATGAATGTCAACGACGCCATCGAGACTCGCCGCTCCGTCCGGGGGTTTCTGGACAAGCCGGTGGACGCCGATGTCATCCGCCGCGTGGTCGAGCGCGCCGCCCGCGCGCCGTCAGGCGGCAACGTCCAGCCCTGGCATATCGACGTGGTGGCAGGCGAACCGCTGGCCGAACTCAAGGCGATCATGCGCCGCCGGCTGGCCGAAGCACCCAAGGGCGAACCGACCGAATATGACATATATCCCAAGGAATTGCCGGCGCCCTACAAGAACTATCGCTTTGCCGTGGGGGAGGAATTGTACCGCGCCCTCGGCATCCCGCGGGATGACAAGGCAGCGCGGCTGATGTGGTTCGCCCGCAACTTCCAGTTCTTCGGCGCCCCGGTGGCGCTGTTCTGTTCGGTGGCCAAAACCATGGGCCCGCCGCAATGGAGCGACCTTGGCATGTACCTGCAATCGCTGATGCTGCTGCTGCGCGAGGAGGGCCTCGATTCCTGCCCGCAGGAATGCTGGGCGATCTACCCGGAAACCATCCGCAATTTCATCGGCATCCCCGATGACCGCATGTTGTTCACCGGCATGGCGATCGGCTACAAGGACCAAGCCGATCCGGCCAATGCGGCGCGCCCGACGCGAGCGCCGCTCACCGATTTCGCCCGCTTCCACGGGCTATAGCCACCCCGTTCTCGCCGTTTCTGACAGCTTGCCCCCGGTCCGCCGGCGGCACAGTCTGGCGGCAAAAGGAGATCCGTCATGGACATGCCGCACCGCATCGACACCCCGCGCATCCCGCCGTTGCCGGTGGAAAATTGGGACCCGAAGCTGTCGAAACAGATGCTGGCCGATCGCCCGACCGAAATGGGCGACGAAGCGGCGCCGGTCTTCAACATTTTCAAGACGCTCGCCAACCACCCCCAACTCGCCGGCAAGTTCGGCGTCTGGGGCAACCAGATCCTGTTCCGCTCCTCGCTCGCCCCGCGGGACCGCGAGCTCGCCATCCTGCGCGTCGGCTGGCTGGCCCGCGCCACCTATGAATGGCACCACCATGTCGCCATCGCGATCGACCATGCCGGCATGACCATGGCCGATGTCGAACTCGCCCGCGCCGGACCTGTGGCGGGCAGCAACGCTGCCGATGACGTGCTGCTGCGCGCCGTCGATGAACTGGTCGGCGATCATTTCATATCAAACCCCACCTGGGCGCAGCTGGCGACGCGTTACGACCAGACCCAGCTGATCGATCTGGTCTTCACCATCGGCCAATACACGATGGTCAGCATGGCGCTGAACAGCCTCGGCGTGCAGCTTGAGCCGGAATATCGCGACTCCGGTCACGTGACGGCGGGATCCTAAAGCTCCGCCGTCACCTGGCCATGGGCGAGCAGCGCGAACAGGCAGGTGCCGCCCAGGATGTTGCCGACCAGCGCCGGCACCAGAAAGCCGCCGAACGCCGTTGCCAGCCCGATGTCGCCAAGGAACAGCGCCACCCAGACCTCGGTGGAACTGGCGATGACATGGGCGAAACCGCCCACCGCGATCAGCCAGGTGATGATCAGGATCACCCAAAGCTCCGATCCGCGGGCACTCGGCAGCAGCCAGGCGATGCCGGCCACCAGAAAGCCCGCCGGGATGCCGTGCCACAATGTGCCGACCCCGCCGGGCGCCAGCACATGGTCTGCCATCAGGCGGATTTCCGCCAGCATTTCGGGCGACGCGATCTTCCCCGAGGCAATGCCCGCCGCAACGATGGCGGTGCCGATCAGATTGGCGATCAGCACGATCGCCCATAATTTGCACAACCGCATCAGATTGCGCCGCGTCGGGTTGTTGGTCAAAGGCAACACGGCGGTGATCGTGGTTTCGGTGAACAGCTGCAACCGGCCCATCACGACGATGATGAAGCCGACCGAATAGCCAAACCCCGCGAAAAGATCGGCGGCCGGGGAATTGTCCAGCCGCATGTTGATGGCAGCCTCGGCAAAAACCGATGCGGTAATGGCGGCGCCGGCAGCCAGGCCCGACAGCGCCAGCGACATGCCCGGCCGATCGAGCTCATCATCGCCCTGCAAGCGGATGACTTCATGGACGACGCGCGACGAGCCGGCCTTGCGCTTCTCGACCTCGCGCGATTCCGACCGGCTCAGCGCGTCGGACACTTCCGAATCCTCGCGCTCCTCCGCCTGTTTTGCAAAGCTGTCTTCAGCGCTCATGAAATGGCTTTCGTAGCGGCAGGCAGGCGCACCGGCGCCGGCGTCACCAATGGCACGCGGACCCCGCCGGGCCCGGTTTGAACTGGCGCCGGCGCCTCGGGCGCGCGGGCGGCATACCAGACGGCGACGGCATCGATATCGCCGTCGCTCAGCTTGTGTGTTTCGGCCTGCATCGGCTGCACCGGCGCGCCGGCGTTGCGGACGCCTGCCCTGTACAGCCGCATCTGGTCGCGCAGATAGCGCCGGTCCTGCCCGGCAATGGCGGGATAGAATTTGCGGGTGGCGCGGCTGATGTCGTGACATTCCTGGCAGGCGGTAACCCGCTTTTCGGGCAGGCCATTATTGGCGATCTGCTCGCCGCGTTGCAGCAGCGCTGCGTTATGGGGGGCAGGGGCTTCTGGCGCCGCAGCCGTGGACCGGTCATTGCCCAACCGCATCGCCAGCGCATCGATCTGCACCGGCGAAAGCTGCGCCGCGATCGGCTGCATGTAACCGCTCTTGCGCTCACCGCTGGCAAAACCGGTCAGCGCGGCACGGATCGTTTCGGGGTTGAGCAGGCCCAGCTTCGGGATCCCTTCGCCGCGTGGTGCCAACCCGCCGCCGCCATGGCAGCCGATGCAATGCGACGCGATATCGCCGCCAAGCCGCTGCCCGCCAAAACCGATCGCCGGCACCGCGGCGTTATGCTCGCCGCGAAAGCCTGCCGGCACAGGCGTGGCAGCCGCTGCAATCGGCAGCGCGCCGCCGGTCGCGGCCGGCGCCTTCACGGGCATCGTCGTCGCCCGGTACGAAGCGGCATCCATCGTCGGCAAGGCGCGCAGAAATGCCACCACCGACCATATTTCGTCGTCGCGCGCCTGTGTCGGAAATGATGGCATGGCGCTGTATTTGACACCGTGCTTGACGATCCAGAACAGCTCGGCCGGCGTGTATTGGTTGATGACAAGGGGCAGATATTGCGGCTGCGGCCGCATCGAAAGCGACACCAGGCTCTGGCCCCGGCCGGGCGCACTATGGCAGTTGGCGCAAACGGCGTCGAACATCATGGCGCCCTTGGCGATCGGCATGGTGCCAAGATCGGCCGGCTGCATGATGTCGTCGGCATGGGCCGAAACCGATCGCTTGAAGCTATAGTGCAGCAATTCCGCCCAACCCTGCGGGTGCGGGATATCGGCCGACAGATTGATGATGCCGGTGGTGATGACGATGGCACCGAGGATGGCGGCGATGACAGCCGCGGCAATCAGCGGTCCCAGCCATTGGCCCATTCGTGCCGGAAACAGCGCTCGCAGTGTCTCATTTCTTTTCAACGACAATTCTCCGGGAACTGCAGGGGGCGCCGATGCCGAGGCACCAGATGCGCCCACAAGCCTTTCACCGGCGACTACCGCCGACAAAAGCCCAACGCCTGAAAAGGCTGCAAGTTCCGTCCCGTGATTGCCGGGCGGCTTATCTCACGCTTCTCGGCGGCCCAATTCGAGCAACTGCCGGGCGCGATCGGCGAATTTGCGCGCATCCACCGCGTTGTCGGTGCGCGGCATGACGGCCTCGGGCACCGCAACGCCGCGCTGCGCC
Source organism: Sphingomonadales bacterium (assembly GCA_038217075.1). GTDB lineage: Bacteria > Pseudomonadota > Alphaproteobacteria > Sphingomonadales > Sphingomonadaceae > Sandarakinorhabdus. The sequence goes on along the minus strand of JBBQPR010000020.1, from coordinate 31,743 downwards.
GCCGGGCGCGCGGCGATGCTGGCCGACCAGCGCACCAGGTTCAACAGATCGGCGGTTTCAACCCCCGACCAGGCGGCGGTCCGTACCCAGGTCCAATTGGCGATATCGGCGATGCTGTATTCCCCGGCCAGGAATTCGTGGCGCGCCAGTTGCCGGTCCATCACCTCGAACAGCCGCCGCACCTCGCCCTGATACCGCGCGATGGCGGCAGGCACTTTTTCGGGGAAGTATCGGAAGAACACATTGGCCTGGCCCATCATCGGGCCGACGCCGCCCATCTGGAACATCAACCACTGGACGACCCGGCTGCGGCCCTGCGCGTCCGCCGGTATCAACATGCCGGTCTTTTCCGCCAGATACAGCAGGATGGCGCCCGATTCAAAGATCGCAAAACCATCGTCGACCAGCGCCGGCACCCGGCCATTCGGGGACAGCGCCAGAAATTCCGGCCGCTTCTGCTCACCGGCCATGATGTCGATCTTCACGACATCATAGGCCAGCGCCATCTCCTCCAGCGTGACCGAAACCTTGTAGCAATTGGGCGTCGCCGCCGTGTAAAAACTGATCGACATCGTCGTTCCCTGTTGCGATCAAATTATCGTCGTCCGGCCGCATGATAGCCCGGCCAGCCGGCGGCGTCACCCTTGCGTCCCATGGTGCCCCTTGCCACCGCCGCGGCGGCGTGGTTCTGGGGCGGATGGCCGCCCGCACCCTCTTTGCCACCTGTTTCTATGATGCCGTCATCGCCGATGCGGCACTGCTCGCCGATCTCGATCACAGCTGCCGGCAACTCGCCGCCGATGATCGCGCCGGCCGCGCCTGGGCCAAGGCCAATGGCTATGCCGGCTACACCAGCTATGCCTCGCTCACCGACCTGCCGCAACGCGATCCGGCCTTTGCCGATCTGAAGCGGCTGCTCGACAAGCATGTGCGGGCGTTCGTGGAGGCCGCGCACCTCGATATCGGCGGCCGCAAACTGAAGCTCGACAGCCTGTGGGCGAACGTCCTCAAACCCGGCGGCGGCCACACCGGCCATGTCCACCCGCACAGCATCGTGTCGGGCACCTTCTATGTCGCGGTCCCGCCCGGTTCCGGCCCGTTGAAACTGGAAGACCCCCGCCTGCCACTGATGATGGCCGCCCCGTCACGGACGGATGACGCCCCCGAATCCGCCCGCACCTTCGTCTACGCCGAACCCACGCCCGGCACCGTCTTCCTATGGGAAAGCTGGCTCCGCCACGAAGTCCCCGCCGGCACCGCCAAGTCCGAACGGATCAGCATCAGCTTCAACTATAGCTGACGATCCGGCTCGAACCTTTGAGCGGGAATGACCGATTTTGGTGGAAAGCGGACATTGCCCCCAAGCCGCAAAAAGGGCAGCCTTGCTCAATGAAGCACCCGGAAGCGCGGTTCGTAGTGGAGGTCACGGCAGACGATGAGATTGTCTGTCGACCGCCCAAACAGGCGGAGCAGCGCATCAAGATGGCTGACCTTGCGGCAGTTTATGTCGAAACAAGCGACAGCGGCCCTTGGGGGGCGGACGTGTGGTGGCTGCTGAACGACAATGCGGGGCGGACACGGGTGGCGTTCCCGCAGTTGGCGAGCGGAGAGGCGGTAGCGCTCGAACGGTTAAGACTCCTCCCCGGCTTTAAACTGCGAGGGATGAACTCGGTTGATAACACCCGGTTCATGTGCTGGCAGACACCCGCGCCATGAATGTCTGCCCTGAGGCGGAAGCGGACGCCGGGCATGATGCTAACAAGCGACCAGCGCATTTTCCTACACGCTCGAAATTTGCTACCCGAATCGTCTCGCGATCTTTGGCATTGGTGAAGGTGGCAGCGGCATTGGAAACCAGACTTTGAAACCAGCGGGGCTGGTGTCAAAAACCCCCGAAACGGTCAACTTGGTAAACTTACGGACGGCAGGTCCAGATCGGGCTCTACGGCTCGACTGCCCCACCGCCTGATCTGTCATGCCAGCGAAGGCTGGCATCCAGCCCCGCCGGGGGCCGCGTCCGCCGCAACCGGAGAGCCGTCTCCGACCTACAACCAGCGCCCGCAGCCGGCGCCCGACGCACCGGCGGGATGCCAGCCTTCGCGGGCATGACACCGCTATCGGGTCGCGGCAGGGCGCAACCCCCGCACCGCCTCACTTGCCCGCGTGAAAATGCCCGTGAATGGCCTCGGCCATCGCCCGCGAAATGCCCGGCGCCTTTTCCAGATCCTCCAGCGTCGCCCCCCGCACCGCCCGCGATGTGCCAAAATGCATCAGCAGCGCCTTTTTCCGCGCCGGGCCGATCCCCGGCACGTCATCGAGCGGATTGGCGGCGATGGATTTCGACCGCTTGGCCCGGTGCGCGCCGATGGCAAAACGGTGCGCCTCGTCCCGCAGCCGTTGCAGAAAGAACAGCAGCGGCGCGTTCGGCGGCAGGTGCAGTTCACGGCCCGACGGCAGGTGAAACGTCTCCCGCCCGGCGTCGCGGTCAAACCCTTTCGACACGCCGACAATGGCGACATTCTCCACCCCCAGTTCCGCCAGCGCCGCATTGACCGCCGACAATTGCCCGCGACCACCATCGATCAACACCAGGTCCGGCCAGTCCCCGGCCTCCCGGTCCGGGTCTTCCTTCTCCAACCGGGCAAAGCGCCGCGACAGCATCGCCTTCATCATGGCGAAATCATCGCCCGGCGTGATCGATTTGTCGGTCATGTTGAACTTGCGATACTGGTTCTTGATGAAACCTTCCGGCCCGGCGACGACCATGGCGCCCAGCGCATTGGTGCCCATGATATGGCTGTTGTCGTAAATCTCGATGCGGCGCGGCGGGGCATCCAGCTCGAACAGATCGGCCAGTTCGATCAGCAGCTTGCCCTGCGTCGTCGATTCGGCCTGTCGCCGGTCCAGCGCCTCCCGGGCATTGCGCGCCGCCTGTTCGATCAGCTTGCGGTTGGCCCCGCGCTGCGGCGCCCGCACCCCGACCCGGTGCCCGGCCTTGTCCGACAGCGCATCGGCGAGCAGCGCCGCCTCCGGCAGCACGCGGTCTAGCAGCAATTCGCGCGGCGGCGGCAGTTCCTCATACAGCTGGGCGAGGAAGCTCGCCAGCACCTCATCCTCCGAAACCCCCTCGGTATGCGCCGGGAAAAACGCCCGATGCCCCCAATTCTGGCCGCCGCGAATGAAGAACACCTGCAGGCACATGATGCCGCCGCTCGCCGCCAACGCGACGATATCGGCATCGCTGGCGCTGCCCTCCGCATTGATGGCCTGGCTGCCCTGGATGAAGGTCAGCGCCTTCAACCGGTCCCGCAGCACGGCGGCAAGCTCGAAATCCATCGCTTCCGCCGCCGCCTGCATGGCCACGCCCAGCTTCTTCTGCGCCTCCTGCGTGCGGCCCGACAGGAATGACTTCGCATCGGCGACCAGCTCGGCATAGGCGGCATCCTCGATCCGCCCGACGCAAGGCGCCGAACACCGCTTGATCTGGTGCAACAGGCAGGGCCGCGTGCGGTTGTTGAAAAAACTGTCGGTGCAGGACCGCAGCAAAAACACCTTCTGCAAGGCGTTGAGCGTGGTGTTCACCGCCCCGGCGCTGGCGAACGGCCCATGATAGCTGCCCTTGCCGACCCGCGCCCCGCGATGCTTGGAAATGCGCGGAAAATCATGGTTTTCGCGCAGGAAGATGAACGGGAAGCTTTTGTCGTCGCGCAACAGCACATTGTACGGCGGGCGGTATCGCTTGATCAGTTGCGCCTCCAGCAGCAACGCCTCGGCCTCGCTGTTGGTCGTCACGATGGTCATGTCGCGGGTTTGCGCCACCATGCGTTGCAACCGCCGCGACAGCCGGCTGACCTGGGTGTAATTGGTGACCCGGCTCTTCAGCGCCCGCGCCTTGCCGATATACAGCACATCGCCGCCGGCATCGGTCATCCGATACACGCCGGGCCGCGCCGGCAGGGTGCGCAGCACGTTGCGGATGGCGGCCACGCCGCGCTCGATATCGGGCGTGTCCTTGCCCTGCACGGCAAAGGTGGCGCCATCCTCGGCAAAGCGGTCGGGCAGGGGTATCGGGGGCGTTTCGGCCATGCTGGCGATGTAGGCGGGGCGCCGGCGAAGGGCAATCGCAGGCCGGCCGGTTTCGCCTCGCGACACGCGTGCTATGGGTCGGCGTCGCCTTCCGGGGGAGAGCCAGCCGTGCCAATCATCCGCCATTGCCTTTTCGCGCTTGTCGCACTGGCGCTGGCCGCCTGCACCCGGGATGCCGGGCCGCGTGTCGCCATCGCACCTGCCGCCGTCGCACCTGCCGCCGTGGCAACGCCAGCCAGACGGCCGCCGGTCATCCTGGTCTCCATCGACGGCATGCGTGCCGATTATCTCGATCGCGGCGTCACCCCGAACCTTGCCGCGCTGGCGGCCAGCGGCGTCCGCGCAACGGCTATGCGCCCCAGCTTCCCCTCGCTCACCTTCCCCAATCATTATGCGCTCGTCACCGGGCTCAGGCCCGATCGCAACGGCATCGTCAACAACACCATGGAAGACCCGGCCATCCCGGGCGTGCGTTTCACCTTGAGCAACCGCGATGCGGTGATCGACCGGCGCTGGTGGGATGCGGCGGAGCCGATCTGGGTAACCGCGGAAAAGGCCGGCATGGCCACCGCGACGCTGTTCTGGCCCGGCTCGGAGGCCGCGATCCAGGGCGTTCGCCCGCGCCACTCGGCGATTTTTGATGGCGAGGAGGCGAACGACCAGCGCGTGATCAGGCTGCTCGACTGGCTGCAGGGGGCCGACCACCCCGGCTTCGGCACGCTGTATTTCAACATGGTCGATCACGCGGGGCACGAATCCGGACCGGACAGCGCCGAGGTCAATGATGCGGCCCGGCAAGTCGATGCCAGCATCGGCCTGCTGGTGCGCAAGCTGAAGGCGGCGCAGATCGACGCCAACCTGATCATCGTTTCCGATCACGGCATGGCAACGCTGTCGCCCGACCGGATTGTCCGGCTCGACATGATCGCGCCCCCCGCCAGCTTCAGGATGGTGACCAGCGGCCCGGTCGCCGGCATCGATCCGCTGCCGGGGCAGGAGGCGGCGCTGGCAGCCGCGTTGCTCACGCCGCACGACCATCTGCAATGCTGGCGCAAGGGCGCCATGCCGGAACGGCTGCATTATGGCACCAACCCCCGTGTGCCGGCGTTTGTCTGCCTTGCCGAAACCGGCTGGCTGATCCTTGCCGAGCCGCTGAAAGAGTCCTTCCGGCAGTCTAGCGGTTCCCATGGCTATGATCCGGACGACCCCAAGATGGCAGCGATGTTCGTCGCCAATGGCCCCGCCTTCAAACCCGGGACGGTGTTGCCGGCGTTCGACAATGTCGATGTCTATCCGCTGGCGATGCGGCTGCTGGGCTTGCAGCCGTTGCCGGGCGATGGTTCGATCGCGCCGCTGGAACCTGCCCTGCGGCAGTAAGGCGCGACCGCGCGACCAGGGGTGCGCTTGCGGCAATGATGACGGCCCTGTAACGCCCATGCACCATGGCTACTTCCCGCAACCAGACCGCCATCGTCACCGGTGGTGCCAAGCGCATCGGCGCCGCCATCGTGCGGGCGCTGGCCGCCGATGGCTGGCATGTCATCATCCATTGCCATCGTTCGGTCGCTGAAGCCGCGGCATTGGCGGCAGAGATCGGCAATGCCCGCATCGTCGCCGCCGATCTTGCCGATGAAAGCGCCGCCACTACGATCATCGCCGCCGCCGCCGGGTTCCCGCCGCTCGGGCTGCTGGTCAACTCCGCATCGCGATTCGCTTATGACCGGCTGGAGGATTTCACCGCCGCCGATTTCGACCTGCACATGGCGATCAACCTGCGCGCCCCGGCAATGCTCACCCGCGCCTTTGCCGCGGCGCTGGCCCCCGATGCCGCCGCCCCGGCGCTGGTCGTCAACATGCTCGATGCCAAGCTCGAATGGCTCAACCCGGACTATCTCACCTATACATTGAGCAAGATCGGTCTTGACGGCCTCACAGAATTGACGGCGCGCAGCTATGCACCCCGGCTGCGCTGCGCCGGCATCGCGCCCGCCGTCACGCTGGTCAGCGGGCCGCAGAGTCGCGAAAATTTCGAAGCAGTGCATAACCTTAACCCGTTGCAGCGCGGCGTCACCGTCGATGACATTGTGGCAGCGCTGCGCTTCATCATTGCAACGCCGACGTTCAACGCCCAGACGGTTACGCTTGATGGCGGGCAGCGGCTTATGGGTCTGTCGCGCGATGTAGCTTACATGGTGGACAAATGATCGACGAACTGACTGCAAACCCGGTGCTCGACGGCCTGGTGCCGGCGACCCTGGCACCGGCAACCCGCAAGATCATGCTGGAGGATTTCGACGTGGCGGTCGATATCGGCTTCCACGATTTCGAGATCGGCACCCCGCAACGCCTGCGCATCAATATCGAGGTCTGGCTGGCCGAAACCGCCTTTCCGCGCTGCGATAGCGTCGCCCAGGCCTGGGATTATGACGTGCTGCGCACCGCCGTGCTCGGCCTTGTCGCCGGGCGCCGGTTCAACCTGCAGGAAACCGTCGCGCATTCGATCTATGAAATGATCGCGGCCCGGCATGGCGTAACGGCGATTCGGGTATCGACGCGCAAGCCCGACATATATCCCGATTGCGCCGCCGTCGGCGTGGAACTCGCCAGCTTCTAGAATCGCTTCAAAGCGTCCGTCCGCACGGCCCGATCGCGGCCAGCGCGGCGCGCCAGTCGCCCGCCAATGCCGGGCTGCCATCGCCCACGGATGGCGGCAGTGCCCTGGGCAGGAAACAGGCCAGCCGATATTGCAGGAACGTCCCGGGCCGCACCGGCGTCGCCGATTCGTCGATCACATCGCCATGGGCAATGGCAACGCGGCGGGCCTGGCCGGGGCGGGCGGTGACAACCATGGTGACGCTGTTGCCGTCGGCGGTCTTCAGGAAGAACTGGCTTTCGCTCTCACCGCTGACGGTGCCATCGACATGAAAGCCGTTGGTAACGCCGGTAAAGCTGGCGACGCTGCCCGACCGCGCGTCCGTCGCGATCATGCGAACTTTTGCCTCCACATCGGCATCCCATGGCTGGAGCCCGGCGCCGCCAACCAGCCTTGTGTTGCCCTGTGCATCCGGCGCCGCCAGCCAGGCCAGGACAGGCATATTCTTTGGCTTGGGCGGCTTGCCGCGCGCATCGAGCGGCGTATCCCATAGCCACAACAGCGTCGCCGGCACGGTGCCGGGCGCGACCAGCGCCGCATCGACCGCCGCCGTCACCAACAGCCTGGCCTTGCCCGGGGCGAGGCCCGGGGCATCCTTTTCACCGATTCGCTGCGTTCGGGTAATGGTGGCACGCACAATCACCGGCGCGGCGAGAGTCAGATCGGCGAGATCGGCATAGGACAGCGGCGCTGCAACGCCAGGTGCCGCACCGAACGCCAGCGAAATGGCAAGGACGCGGCGCAAGTATTTGGGAAATGACATGCGGCATGGTCTACGCCTTGCCAACAGCGGCCGCAACTGGGTTGAAAATGGCCGAATGACGCGGTGTTTCCGCAGCCTTGCTACGTATATTGAGTATGACTTGAAACAAAAGATTGCGCCGCTTCGATGGCGTCTGTTTCTTTCGCCCGCACAAAGCGGTTGCGGCGCCGCCCGCGATGAGGCTAAAGCAATAGCCGGAGAGGGAGCGTCGAAGGGCCGTGCGAGCTGTTGCTCACGGCGCTCTTGAGATTTTTTGGATTTAGGGAGTTTCGCACCGCCCATGGCATACGCTGATCAGGGGATGAGCAAGAACCGGATGATCGCACTGGGCCTCGTTGCCCTGCTGCACGTCTTTCTGGGTTACGCCTTCATCACCGGCCTCGCTCTGAAAGCCGTAAAGGCGATCGTGGCGCCGCTGGAGACCGTTAACGTCAAGGAAGAAGCGCCGCCGCCGGAAGAGCCGCCGCCGCCGCCGCCCAAGGACATCGAGATTCCGCCCTACGTGCCGCCACCCGAAGTGTCGATCACGCAGGATGCGCCGCCGACGATCACGGTTCAGCCGACCGTTCGGCAGGTTGCGCCGCCGGTGTTCACGCCGCCGGCCCCGCCTGCGCCGGCCCCCAAGTTGGCACCGCCGTCGCCGGCAACGCCAAAGGGTCGCGGCAACAGCATCAGCGAGGATGATTATCCCGATGCCTCGCGGCGCGCCGAGGAACAGGGTGTCACCCGCGTTACCTATGTTGTCGGCGTCGATGGCAGGGTTACGAATTGCACAGTCACGCAGTCGAGCGGTTCGCCGCGGCTTGACGATGCGACTTGCAAGATCATCGAACGGCGTTTCCGGTTCAACCCGGCAACCCGCGATGGTCAGCCGGTGGCCGAAACCAAGGTGCAGCCAGTCCGCTGGCAGCTTCGCGACGCACGATAGGCAGCTGCGGCGGGGTGAGGTCGCCCCGTCTCGGACTGCAAGTTACCCGGGCCGGCCGGTTAAAGTCGGATCCGAAATGCAAGAATAAACGTTGAAACAAACCGTCTGATACCGATCAGAACGAAAAATCGAGGGAAGATACGATGGAAACCGTTGCAGTCGAAAACCCCTATGGCCTGATGGCCGCGCTCCAGCAGGGCGGCATCATCGCCCAGTCGGTGTTCGGCATCCTTGTGTTCATGTCGCTGGTGTCCTGGTACATCATCATCACCAAATACATCGATCAGCGTAAGGTGCTGACCGAATCCAAGGATCTCGAGAAGAAGTTCTGGGCCGCGTCCGATCTCAAGGCCGGCGCCGCCAAGCTCGACAAGAACTCGCCGTTCCGCCAGATCGTCGATGACGGCCTGCGCGCTGCCGATCACCATGAAGGTCGCCTGACCGACAAGATCGATCAGCACGAATGGGTGACGATGGCGCTCAACCGTTCGGCTACCGGCGTGACGTCGAAGCTGCAGGGCGGCCTCGCCTTCCTCGCTTCGGTTGGTTCGACATCGCCGTTCATCGGTCTGTTCGGTACCGTCGTTGGTATCTATCGCGCACTCATCAACATCGGCCTTGCTGGCCAGGCTTCGATCGACAAGGTCGCAGGCCCCGTCGGTGAAGCCTTGATCATGACCGCGCTTGGTCTCGCCGTCGCCGTTCCGGCAGTGCTTGGCTACAACTGGCTGATCCGTCGCAACAAGGACGTCAGCGAGAAGATCAACAACTTCTCGGCCGATGTGCATGGTGCGCTCGTCTCCGGTTCGCGTATTTCTGTGCCGGTCGCCGCTGCCAAGCCTGTGACCGCCCCGGTCGCTCGCTGAGCGGCCGGCCAGGAAAAGGCCCTAACCTATGTCAATGAACATCGGATCGCCGGGCGAAGATGGCGAAGAAGGCCCGATGACGGAGATCAACACGACGCCCCTCGTGGACGTCATGTTGGTTCTGCTCATCATCTTTCTCATCACCGTTCCCGTCGTCATCCAGACCGTCCCGCTGACGTTGCCAACGGTGACCAATCTGCCGACGACGACCAAGCCCGAGAATGTGTTGCTTTCGGTTGATACCAATTGCGACACTTATTGGGGCCAGACCAAGATCGAATCGAAGCAGGAACTTCTTGATCGCGGCGTCGCGGCACTGAAGGCCGAGATCAAGAGGCAGGAAGCCAAAGGCGGCAAGATCGAGCTGCCCGAGGTGCATATCCGCGGTGACAAGGATATGGAATATCGCTGCGTCGGCGGGGTTATCTTCACCATGCAGCGTGCCGGCTTCCTGAAGATCGGGTTCATCTCGACCCCGGCCGAAGGTTCGGTAACGCGTTGATCGTGCCGGGCGGTTCGCCGCCCGGCCCTTTAAGTGAGACCCGGCACGCCGGATTTCGGGAGTAGCAGACAATGGCAGTTTCGATGGGCAGCAGCGCCGAGGGCGAGCCTATCCCGGACATGAACACCACACCGCTGATCGACGTCATGCTGGTGCTGCTGATCATGTTCATCATTACCATCCCCGTGCAGACGCACGCGGTGAAGCTCGATTTGCCGCCGCCGGCCCCGCCCAACCAGGTTCAGGTCGATCCGATCTTCAACCAGGTCGATATCGATTTCCTGTCGAACATCTATTTCAACAAGCAGGAAGTCACGCTGCCGCAGCTGCGCGGCTATCTCAGGCAGGCGGCCGAAATGCCGACCCAGCCCGAACTGCGGTTGCACCCTGAAGGCCTCGCCAAATATGCGATCGTCGACGAGGTGATGGCCGCCGCACAGCAGGCCGGCATCACCAAGATGGGCTTTGTCGGCAACGAAGCCTACGCCAACTAGGCAAGGCTCAAGCGCGCTGTCCCGCATGGGCCAGCCAGTCGAAACGAATAGGGGCGGGCCGAAAGGTCCGCCCTTTTTCTTGGTTGGTTGCGGTGTCTGGCATAGGCTGTCGCTCGAAGCCGGGCAGCAGGCTGCGGCAATATGGGGGCAGGCATGGCTGACAGGGCAGGACGAGTCGAAGGCAAGGTGGCATTGGTGACCGGTGCCGCATCAGGACTTGGCGCCGCAACGGCACGCGCGCTCGCCACCGAAGGCGCCGCCGTCATGCTCAGCGATCGCGATCCGGCGGTGGAAAGTGTGGCGCTTGCCATCGAGGCCAGCGGCGGAAAAGCGGCTTTCATGAAGCACGACGTCGCCGACGAGGCGGAGTGGGCCAGCGTCGTCGCCGCCACCACCGCCCGCTTCGGCGGGCTCCACATCCTCGTCAACAACGCCGGCATTTCCGGTGGTCTGCTGCCACTGCTCGATCACAGCCTCGATGATTGGCGCCGCGTCACCTCGATCAACCTTGATGGCGTTTTCCTCGGCCTGCGGCACTGCGGCCCGGTGATGGCGGCGCAGGGCAGCGGCTCGGTCATCAACCTGTCATCCATCCTGGGCAAGGTCGGCATGGCCAATGCCGCAGCCTATTGCGCATCAAAGGGCGGCGTCCTGCTGCTCACCAAGGCTGCGGCGCTGGAATGGGCGCCGCTGGGCATCCGGGTCAATTCCGTCCACCCGGGCTTCATCGAAACGCCGATGGTCGCGAATGCCTTGCACGACGCCGAAAACGGCAATGAAATGCGTGACCAGCTCATCGCCGCCCATCCGCTCGGCCGCTTTGGCGTGCCACGCGAGATCGCCGATGCAATCCTGTTCCTCGCATCGGACGAATCCAGCTTCATGACCGGTGCCGAGCTGGTCGTCGATGGCGGCTTCACCGCGCAATAGAATTTCGCCGCTGCGCCCGGGCAGTCGCCGATCGGCAGTTTGCTGCAAGGCTTGATCAACCCGGTCATTCTGGTCGATGCTGCACGCACCGCACCACCGGGGAGACGGGTATTGGCGACCATGAGGCGAACCGTGAATATCGCGCTGTTGATCGATGCCGACAATGCCTCGCCACAGTCGCTCGACCGCGTGCTTACCGTTCTGGCCGAGCTTGGCACCGTCAACATCCGCCGCGCCTATGGCAACTGGACCAAGACATCGCTGAAGGGCTGGACGAACCTGATGCATCGCTACGCCATCGAGCCATCGCAGCAATTCGATGTCACCAAGGGCAAGAACGCCACCGACATGAAAATGACGATCGACGCGATGGATCTGCTGTTCGGCGGCCGGGTCGGCGGCTTTGGCATCCTGTCGAGCGACAGCGATTTTGCGCCGCTGGTCATGCGCATCCGTCAGGATGGCCTGCCAGTCTATGGTTTTGGCATGGAAAAGACGCCCGAGGCGTTTCGCCAGGCGTGTACCCGCTTCATCGACGTGGCGGCGATGGAAACACGTACCAGCACGACTCCCATCGTCAAAAAACAGATCGATGCGGATCTGGTGGCCCTGCTAGCCGATGCTCTGGAGGCATCGAAGCGGGATGAACGCGGATTTGCCAGCCTTTCGGAAATCGGGCAGCGCGCCGCCAATCGTTCGTCATTCGACGCCCGCAGCTATGGCTTTTCGCGGCTGTCCGAGCTGGTTGAATCGATCCCGCAATTCGCGATCGAAAAGCGGGAGGGCAATGCCGTTTATGTGAAGCGCCTGCGCTGAGCCCGTCGCCGTTCACGCCACCTGCGGGCGGGCGTCGACGGGCTGGATCTGGTCGAATTGCAGCCGGGCCAGCTTTGCGTACAGTCCGCCCTGGGCGATCAGCTTGTCATGGGTGCCTTCGGCGACGATGCGACCATGGTCCATGACGATGATGCGATCGGCATTGCGCACCGTCGCCAGGCGATGGGCGATGACCAGCGTCGTGCGGCCCTTCATCAGATCCTCCAGCGCCGCCTGGACCAGCCGCTCGCTTTCGCTGTCGAGCGCGCTGGTCGCCTCATCGAGCAACAGGATCGGGGCATTGCGCAAGATTGCCCGGGCGATGGCGAGCCGTTGTCGCTGGCCACCGGACAGCCTTGTGCCGGCCTCCCCCAGGAAACTGTTGATGCCGTCGGGAAGCTGGCGAAGGAACACATCGGCATGCGCCGCCTCGGCCGCGGCCCAGACTTCGGCCTCGGTGGCATCGGGCCGGCCATAACGGATGTTTTCCAGTGCGCTGGCGGCGAACACCACGGTTTCCTGCGGCACCACCGCGATGCGGCCGCGCACTTCCTGCGGATCGGCAGCGGTCAGCGGCACGTCATCAAGCCGGATCTGGCCGGCTTCGGGATCATAAAAGCGCTGAATGAGCTGGAACAGGGTCGATTTGCCCGCACCCGAAGGGCCGACAACCGCCACGGTTTCGCCGGCGCTGATCTCCAGGCTGAAATCGACGAGCGCCGCATCACCCGGCTTTGACGGGTAATTAAAGGTGACATGGTCGAGTGCAACCGCGCCGCGCGTCGGCACCGGCAGCGGCGTTACATTGGCCGGGGCACGGATGCCGGGCCGGGCGCCCAGCAATTCCTCCATGCGCGCGCTGGCACCGGCGGCACGCATGAAATCGCCATAAACCTCGGTCAGCGTGCCGAACGCCCCCGCAACGATCGCAGCGGCAAAGATGAAGGCCGCGATGGTGCCGCCGGTCAACGAGCCGGAAATCACATCGAGCGCGCCCTGCCAGAGCACCAGCGTAATGGCGCCGAAGATCAGCGTGATGACCACCGCCGTCATGCCGGCGCGCAGCCGAATGCGTTTTTTGGCGGTGTCAAATGCGGCCTCGACGGCGTCGCCGAACCTGCGAACTTCGCGGCGTTCCTGGGTAAAGGCCTGGACAACCTTGATGGCGCCCAGCACTTCGGCGACCAGCGTGCCGACGCTGGCGATGCGATCCTGGCTGGATTTCGACATGTTGCGAACGCGCCGGCCCAGGAACACGATCGGCAGGATGGTGATCGGGATGACCAGCAGCATCAGCGCCGTCAGCTTTGGCGACTGCACCGCCATATAGGCGATGCCGCCGATACCCATGACGATGTTGCGCAACGCCAACGATGCCCCGGACGATACGACCTGTTCGATGATCGTGGTGTCGCTGGTCAGCCGCGATGCGATTTCGGCGGGCCGGTTCTCCTCGAAAAACACCGGATCGAGCGTCAGCAAATGGCTTTGTACCGTCTTGCGCAGATCGGCGACGACGCGCTCTCCGATCCAGCTGACGAAATAAAAGCGGCATGCCGTCGCGATGCCCATGACGAGAACAATTGCAAGCATCCCCTCGAAGTATGGGGCGACAGCGGCTGGATCCGACCCCTTGGCAAACCCGTTGTCGACGATCAGCTTCAGGCCCTGCGGAATGGAGAGAGTGGCGAGCGCTGCGACAACCAGCGCCGCAAGGGCTGCGGCAAGTTGTCCCGGGTATGCGCGGGCAAATCGCCACAACAAGGCAAGTTTGCCCAGTTTGCGCTGTTCAGGGGGCGGCAGATCGGATTTGGAGGCCATGGGCGCTGATAGCAGGCCTTTGAGTGAGGCTCAATGCGCCCAATTCGCCTGCGCCAAAATTGCAACGTTGCACCGCAACCAGCCGTAACTATCACAAAAGTGCTGGTGGTTGGCGAGAATATCGCTTTATGCTGCACCTGCGTGGTGGCACTGGCCCTGCCTAAGTTTGTCCCGGGCCACGCGCGGGGAAGAGGATCGTTGATGTTGTATAATGCGCACGAATGGCAGCGAGCCTGGCTCGCCGGCATGGGCTCGATTGCACAGACAAGCTCCGAATGGTTGCTCAGCACTTCCAACCCCTTGTCCCATGCCAGCAGCAGCCCGGTCATGGCGCGCGCGCTGGAAGTGTTCGCCCATGCCGCCGCGCCACGCGGCAAGCCCGATTTCGGCCTCGACACCGCCATCGTCGACGGCATGACAGTCGCTGTCACTGAGGAAATTCTGGTCCGCAAACCGTTCGGCCAGCTGAAGCATTTCAAACGCGCCGTCACCAATCGCCGCGATCCCAAGGTGCTGGTGATCACGCCGATGTCGGGGCACTATGCCACCCTGTTGCGCGGCACTGTCGAACGCCTGCTGCCCGATCACGAAGTTTATATGACCGACTGGCGCGATGCCAAGCTGGTGCCGCTTTCCGACGGCAAGTTCGATTTGAACGACTATGTCGACTATGTCATCGAATTCATGGAACATCTGGGCCCCGGCAGCCATGCGCTGGCGGTGTGCCAGCCAGCCGTGCCAGTCTATGCCGCCGTCGCCTATATGTCGGCGAACAACAACCCGGCCGTCCCGCTGACCCTCACCATGATGGGCGGGCCTGTCGATACCCGCAAGGCGCCGACATCGGTCGATGATCTGGCCACCGAAAGGCCTTATGCCTGGTTCGAACAGAATGTCATCGCGCGGGTGCCGGGTATTTATCCGGGCGCCGGTCGCAAGGTTTATCCAGGCTTTCTGCAACTCGCCGGCTTCATGTCGATGAACCTTGCCAATCACATGAAATCGCACTGGGAGCTGTTCAAGCACCTGATCGCCGGCAATGACGACAGCGCCGATGCGACCAAGGCGTTTTACGAGGAATATCGTTCGGTTTGCGACATGACCGCCGAATTCTACCTGCAGACGATTGATGTCGTGTTCCAGCGCCAGGCAATTGCCAAGGGCGAATTCGTCCACCATGGCCAGTTGGTCAATCCGGCCGCCATCGATCGCACGGCGTTGCTGGCCATCGAAGGCGAGCGTGACGATATTTCGGGGCTCGGCCAGACCAAGGCGGCGCTCGATCTCGCAATCAACCTGCCTTCGACCAAGAAACAATATTACATGGCGGAAGGCGCCGGCCATTATGGCATCTTCAACGGCAGCAAGTGGCGCGAGTCCGTCGCCCCCGTCGTCGAACGCTTCATCCGCAAGCATGATCCGGCAAAGCTGACGGCGCTGCCGGCGCGCATTGTCGTGCCGCTGCATGTCGAACCCGAAGTCGTGCGCGGGGTCGAAGTCGCCTGAACCGCAGTCCCGCCCGCCGCAGCCGGTGCGGCAGGCGGGGTCGCAGCAGCGATGGCGTCAGCCGGCGATGACCGGCTGTAAGGCGGCAGTGCGCCGCCGCATGGCGGAGCCCACCAGGCCGAAACCCGCGATCATCAGCGCCCAGCTTCCTGGTTCGGGGACGGCGGCAAGTTGCCCGCGAATCTCACCGCCGGGGAAATTGGCCGAGTGGACGTTGAAATAGGCCAGGCCGCCAGAAAGCCCCGACAGAAAGGCCGATCGAGCGCCGGCAACGGTGCTGCCGCCGGCACCGTTGAAGAAACCCGCCGAATAGGTGCTGGCGTTCAGCAGATCGAAACTGCCGGTGATCGTGCCGCTTGTTGCGGCGGGCGGGCTGAAGCCGACAGCAACGGCACTGTTGGCATCTGTCCCTGAACAGCAATGCACATGGCCTGCAACCGCATTGGCGGACAGGCCGCTGAAATCAATGTTGACCGTGAAGCTGTTGCGATCGGCGGCGAGCACCAGTCTGCCGAACCCGGTCGCATCGGTGGCGACCGGGGTCGGCCGTTCGTTGGCGCCCGACAGTGTTGCGGCGAAGGTGGTCGCCAGGGCGGGACTGGCGCCTGCGGCAAGCATTGCGGCCAGTATTGGCCCAAGCGTTGTTGCGGTAAAACTCCTTGTCATCGGAACCTCCAATCATGCCTGTCGCGGGGGTTGGCGACAAAGCATAATGACTCGATGAAGACTGGTTGGTTACCGCCAACAGTTGGTGGTGACCTTTTGCCACGCCGCCGGCACGGGTTCAGCGCCGCGGGCTGTGGCTTCGTCTCCGCGTATGGATTTTCGGCAATCTCGGCGATTTCGGGTACGAGCGGCTGGCCGGATGTGGTGATGCCGTCATCGAGCCGCCGCCAGTTCCAGATGTGTTCGGGGTCCGACATCGGGCTGGTCTTGCCATCAAAAGGAGTGCCCAGGCGCACGGCATCGATATCCACGCCCACCGGTGGTGCACCACCTCTTATCGCCAGCCACGCGTCGGGGGATGATTGCCGGAATTGGCCGGCGGGTAAGGTGGCCACTCACCCCGCCAGCGCGGCTTCCTTTTCGGCCAGCGCCAGCCAGCGTTCCTCTGCTGATGCAAGATCGGCACGGACCTTTTCAAGTTCGGCGTTGACGGCGGCGAAGCGCTTGGGGTCGCGGGTGTAGAGCGCCGGGTCAGCCAGCACGGCTTCGTGGCGCTTGATCGCAGCGCCCAGCAGTTCCAGCTTCTTGGGCAGGTCCGCCAGTTCGCGGGCGTCGTTATAGCTCAGCTTGGCAGCCGCACGCTTCGGCGTGGCCGGGGCGTTGGCATTGCTGGCTTTCGGGCGGTTGGCGTCGCGGCTGGCTTGCGCCTTTTCCTTGCGTAACAATGCCCAATCGGACCAGCCGCCGACAACGGTTTCGGCGTTTCCCTCGCCGTCTAGCGCAACCACCATGGTGACGACCCGATCGAGAAATTCGCGATCATGGCTGACCAGCAGCACGGTGCCCTTGTAATCGTCGAGCACTTCTTCAAGCAGGTCGAGCGTCTCCATATCGAGATCATTGGTCGGTTCATCGAGCACCAGCAGGTTCGACGGCGTGGCGAATTCGCGTGCCAGCAACAGCCGTGACCGCTCCCCACCCGAAAAACCATCGACCGGCGCATCGACAACGCCCGGATCGAACAGGAACTCCTTCAGATAGCCGGCGATGTGCTTGCGAACCCCGTTGACCTCCAGCCAGTCGCCGCCATCTGCCAGCACGTCGCGCACTGTCTTGCCGACGCCGTCCTCGGCGTCCAGCCGCTGCCGGCGTTGATCGATTACCGTGGGGTTCAGCGTCTTGGCGCGCTTGATGCTGCCGCTGTCCGGCTGCATCTGGCCCAGCAACAGCCGGATCAGAGTCGATTTGCCGGCGCCATTCGGGCCGATGATGCCGATGCGGTCACCGCGCCGGATGCGCAATGACAGATCGCGCAGGATCGGCCGGTCGCCAAAGCTCAAGACCACATGCGCTGCGTCGATCAACACCTTGGTCTTGCCGTCATCGGCCGTCGTCGCCAGCTTTGCCACCGCGTCCCCGGTGGTCATTGCCTTGCGTTCGGCGCGCAGGTCCATCAGCTTTGAAAGCCGGCCCTCGTTGCGGCTTCGCCGGGCGGTGACACCGCGCAACAGCCAATGTTCCTCCTGCCGCAGCTTTGCATCCAGCTTGGATGCGTTTTTTTCCTCTTCCTTGGCCAGGCGGTCGGACCAGGCTTCAAACCCGCCAAAACCGACTTCGGCACGGCGCAGCGTGCCGCGATCGAGCCAAAGGCAGTTGCGCGTCAGCCGGGTCAGGAAGGTGCGGTCATGGCTGATCGACAAAAACCCGCCGCCAAACCGGTCCAGCCAGTTTTCCAGCCACTCGATGGCGGCGATGTCGAGATGGTTGGTCGGTTCGTCGAGCAATAACAGCCCCGGCTGTTCGGCAAGCGCGCGGACCAGCGCGGCGCGGCGGCGTTCACCGCCCGACGCCGTTGTGGCGTCGCGGTCGAGATCGGCACCCAGCCGGTCAGCAACTGAATCGAGCAGGTGATCGGCCGGCGCGCCATGCCCATCGGCACCGCCGGCCCGGGCATAGTCACCCAGCGTTGCAAAACCGCTCAGATCCGGATCCTGTTCCAGCCGCACGATGCGCAACCCCGTGGCAACGGCGCGGCGGCCTTCGTCCAGCTCGATCTCGCCGGCGATCAGCTTCAGCAATGTCGTCTTGCCAACGCCGTTGCGGCCGATCAACGCCAGCCGATCCCGCGCATCGATGGTCAGGTCCAGCCCACGGAACAGCCAGCTGCCGCCCTGGCGCAGCCCGGCGTTTTCAAGAGTAAGGATCGGTTCGGGCATGGGGTGTCGCGGTCTTTGTGTTATCGATTGGGCCGGAAATGGGGTCGGGCAGGGTAAAACCCGGAAGGCGCGATATAGCGCCGTGCGGCAAGTGGCGTTTATCGGCGCGAAGGGCAAGCCCCGCTTGCGGCAAAGCCGATGCCCTCTTGCGGCAAAGCCGATGCCGAAAACGGCAGATTGGCATGGTTGCAGGCGGTCGGCGCTTGAATTGTAAAGTAAAATTGGGGTATTGAGAACGGACGTTGGGGTGTTGGGGACGGACGTTGGGATATTGGGAACGCCATGGCACCATGACCACGACATTCATAACCTATTCAGCGCAATGCGCCCATTGGCAGTTTTGAAATGGTAGTTCGTCCAAAACCCATGCGCAGCCGCTTCGCTCTTTTGCTGCTGATCGCCCTGGCCGGCGGCACCGCCATTGCGGTGCCTGTTGTCGCCGGTGTCGAGAATGACGTGCGCGATCTCGTCATGTCCGGGGAGATCATGCCGTTCGAAACGATCCGCAGCCGCGTCATGGCGCAGGTTCGCGGCGACTATGTCGGTGCCGAATTCGATGCCGGCACCCGTACCTATCGCTTTCGGTTCCTGGTGGATGGCAATGTCATCAACGTCGTTGTCGATGCGCGCAGCGGGCAGCGGGTTCGCAAGACCAGCAATTATTGATACTCCTGCGTTGACGCGGGTATCGAAGCGATTCTTTCAAAGGGAAACTGATGCGGGTTCTGGTTGTTGAGGATGAGCCCAATTTACTTCGGCAATTGAAGGCGGCGCTCGAAGGTGCCGGCTACGCCGTGGATACGGCGGCCGATGGTGAGGATGGCCATTATCTGGGAAGCACCGAAAATTACGACGCCGTGGTGCTCGATCTGGGTTTGCCGGAAATCGACGGGCTGACGGTGCTCGATCGCTGGCGCAAGGACGGCAAGGTCATGCCCGTGCTGGTCCTGACCGCGCGGGACAGCTGGTCCGACAAGGTTGCCGGGCTCGATGCCGGCGCCGATGATTATCTCGCCAAACCGTTCCAGACGGAGGAACTCATCGCCCGGCTTCGCGCCCTGATCCGGCGGGCGGCCGGCGTTGCGTCGTCTGAATTGACATCGGGCGGCGTCCGGCTCGATTCGCGGTCCGGCCGGGTGACGCTGGATGGCGAGCCGGTGAAATTGACGGCGCAGGAATTCAAGCTGCTCAGCTATCTGATGCACCACAAGGGCAAGGTCGTCAGCCGCACCGAATTGATCGAGCACATCTATGACCAGGATTTCGATCGCGATTCGAACACCATCGAAGTGTTCATCACGCGCATCCGCAAAAAGCTGGGGCCAGAGTTGATCAGCACGACGCGCGGGCTCGGCTACAGCCTCAACGACGTCGGCTGAGGCTGGCATGCCGGCAAGCCTGTCGGCACCGCTGGCCGCCCCGCCTTCCGGCATGACCGCGATCGCTTCTGGGCCCGCTGCCGACGGCCGTGCGGCTGGCCCTGCCGCCGTGGCCGCGGCCGTGCCGCACCCGCCATCCCCGTTCGGGTCGCTGCGCCTTCGGATGATCGCGCTGGCTGCGGTGTGGATCATCCCGTTGCTGACGCTGGGCGGCTATGCGCTCGATCGCGTGCTTGTCGGCGCGATCACCCGCAATTTCGATAGCCAGCTGGATTTCGTGCTGACCGCGATGATCAGTTCGGCCGATCTCGATGACGCCGGCGAAGTGCGTTTTCTGCGCCCCTTGGGCGACCAGCGGTTTTTCGAACCCTATTCGGGCATGTACTGGCAGGTTTCGGCACCGGACCAAAAGCCGTTTCCGTCGCGTTCGCTATGGGATCGTCGGCTGGGGCCGCCGCCGCAGGAAGATTGCCGCCAGCCCTGCCGCTATGCCAGCTCGCGTTTCGCCGGTGAGCCCCTGCGTATCGTCGGGCGCGACGTGCGGCTGCCGGGGGCGGGGACCAATTTCTATTTCCAGGTGGCGCAATCGACCCGCGATCTCGATGTCCAGATCATTCAGTTGCGGGCGATCCTGTTCTGGTTTCTGGGGCTGTTGGGCTTTGGCCTGTTGTTGCTGGCGGCGCTGCAATCGACCTATGGCCTGTCGCCCCTGGCCCGGGTCAGCCGGGCGATCGCTGCCATCCGGTCGGGCACGGCAAAGCGCGTTGGCGATGATTTTCCCACCGAAATCGCGCCGGTGATCGCCGAAATCAACGAGTTGCTGGAGCATAACGAGAACCAGGCGGAGGCCGCGCGGCGACACGCCGGCAACCTCGCCCATGCGCTGAAAACCCCGATGAGCGTGCTGATCGGCGAAACCGAGGGCCGCACCGATCCGTTGGCGCAGGCGGTGGTGGCGCAGGTGCAGGTGATGCGCCGGCATGTCGATCACCAGCTGGCACGGGCGCGAGCAACCGGGCAACGCAGCGCCTCGACATCGCGGTCGCAAGTCTGGCCGGCGCTGGAAGCGATCACCCGAACCGTCGCGCGTATCCACCAGTCGCGCGACGTCACCATTGATCTCGCCGGCGACAAGACCAAGGTATTCCGCGGCGAACGCCAGGACCTGGAGGAAATCTGCGGCAATCTGATCGACAATGCCGCGCTGCACGGCGGTGGCCGGGTCTTTGTATCGGTCGGCGGCAGGCCGGGCGTCGTCGAAATCCTGATCGAGGATGACGGCAAAGGCATCTCCGAAGCCGGACGGGCGCGGCTGTTCTCCCGCGGCGAACGGCTGGACACCGACAAGCCCGGCACCGGCCTCGGCCTCGCCATCGCCCGCGACGTTGCCGAAATCTATGGTGGATCGGTGGCGCTGGAAGAATCGGAGGATCTGGGCGGGCTGCTGGTGCGCCTGACATTGCCGGCAGCGGAGGCTTAGCGCCGGCGTTCTATATCAATTCGAAGCCGCACCTGCCAACACGTTGATACCAAAGCTCCAAAGCCAGGTTCTTCCGTGCCTCACATAAATTGTCGTGCCCCAAATGGTCCAGACATCCTGCCCGAAGCATTTGCCATCGGTTGTCGCACGCACTGTCAGGATGCCGACATCAGGCGTCAGCATCGTCGCCTTTGCACCGCCCAAGTCGAAACGCGTTATGTCGCAGCCTGAACCTGACCATGCCTTCAAGGTGTCGGGGCGGGTCCCGATATGGTTGCCGAAAATGTCGATGAACTGCACGGGGTCGCCCAAAAGCGTATCGATGCGCCTGGCATCGCGATTCTGCCAAGCCGTCCAAACTGCCTGTTCGCGAGCGAGCAAGGTTCGGGTGGCCGGATCGTTGCGCGACGGGCCGCCGGTCCAAAGATTATTGTCGGCGGGTCTGGTTGCTTTCAGGGGGTCGACAAGTGCCGATTGGGCGCGAAAGGCCGCCCGCCACCGGCCAGATTCGCGGACATAAACCGTGGCGGCAAAGGTGGCGGGCGCCACTGGCCTGCCGTCGCAGGTTCCGCTTGTTTCGGTCCGGTGTGTCAGAACTGCTGCATCGGAAGTCAACCGGCTGACCTGCTGGTCCATCAGGCGGTAGCTGTCTATGCGGCAGCCCGTACCGCTAAAAAGGCGCGTCGCTGCACGTTTGTCGAGCCTGCCGGAACGGCCCCAGCCGACAAACCTGTCCGACAGAAAAGTTGCCCAGAATTTTACATCCTTCGATTTCCAGGCGGCATAGGAGCGATCTTCCAGCGCGCCGAGCGTGCTCGTCAAATCCGCAGCGGCACTCGCGGAATGGGTGCGCTCGGCCGCGTGTATGCAACCGCCGCCAGCCATTGTGACGATGCCGCCAATCGCCAGCATGGACAAAATTGCAGAGCGTAAATTGATGCTCACCCGTCGCCCCGATCGCTTGGTGCCGGTTCATTCGCCCATCGATCTGCCTGAAATCTGCCCCCTGCAACATGTCCGGGCGCGGCCGACCTGATCAACCCTGCGCCGCGACCTGATGGTGGCGGATCACCTCATCGATAATGAAACGCAGGAACTTTTCGGAAAATTCCGGGTCCAGCTTGGCGCTCACCGCCAGCGCCCGCAGACGCGCCACCTGCGCCGCCTCGCGCCCCGGATCGGCCGGCGGTAGCCCGGCGGTAGCCTTGTAGCGCCCCACCGCCTGCGTCACCTTGAATCGTTCGGCGAGCATGAACACCAGCGCCGCGTCAATATTGTCGATGCTGTCGCGGTAGCCGGCCAGGGTTTCATCGGACACGCGTTCTTCCCTCATCCTGCCGGCGAGCCGCCGGCACCTGCACCTTTGCGGCTGATGCGCGCGGTTGCAAGCTCGACACTTGCGCCTCGCGTTACAGGGTCTAAAGGCATTTGCGTGACTGCAACGATTCACCCCTTGCGCAAGCGTTCGCAACCCTCGCTGAACGGCCTGGTGGCATTGACGGCGTCGGGCCTGACCGCGGTCAACCATGTCATCATCGATCGCATGCAATCGCCGGTCGCGCTGATCCCCGAACTTGCCGGCCACCTCATCGCCGGGGGTGGCAAGCGGCTACGACCGATGCTGACGTTGGGCTGTGCCGAACTGCTCGAATATGGCGGGGCGCGGCACCACAAGCTGGCGGCGTCGGTGGAATTCATCCACACGGCGACCCTGCTGCATGACGATGTCGTCGATGCATCGGGGCTGCGGCGTGGCAAGGCCACCGCCAACCGGCTGTGGGGCAACCCGGCCAGCGTGCTCGTCGGCGATTTCCTGTTCAGCCGGGCCTTTGAGCTGATGGTCGAGGATGGATCGCTGAAGGTGCTGAAAATCCTCTCCGCCGCCTCCGCCATCATCGCCGAGGGTGAAGTCGCGCAATTGACCGCCCAGCGCGACGTGGAAACCAGCGAGGATCGCTATCTCGAAATCATCACGGCCAAGACCGCCGCGCTGTTTTCGGCCGCCTGCCAGATTGCCGCCGTGGTTGCCGAACGCGACACCGCCGCCGAATCGGCGCTGGAGGCCTATGGCCGCAACCTCGGCATCGCGTTCCAGCTGGTCGACGATGCCATCGATTATGTGTCCGACGCCGATACGATGGGCAAGGATTCGGGCGATGATTTCCGCGATGGCAAGATCACCCTGCCGGTCATCCTCGCCTATGCGCGGGGATCGGATGCTGATCGCGAGTTCTGGCGCCAGGCGATGAGCGGCCGCGCCGCCGGCGATGCCGAACTGGCGCGCGCCGGCGATTTGCTCAAGGCCACGCATGCCATTGCCGATACCCTGGCCCGGGCACGCCACTATGGCTCGCGCGCCATCGATGCGCTGGCCGGTTTTCCCAATGGCCCGGCTCGCGCTGCGCTAACCGAAACCGTCGAATTTGCCATCGCCCGGGCTTACTAGGCCGGCTCGGCTTCGTTTACTTCATACAGCCACAATTTGCGCTCGCTGATCTGCAGGTCCGCCCAGTGCGCCCGCCAGGCCGCGATATGGTTGGAACGGAAGTGCGCCAGCAGATGGGCGCGGGTATCCCAAAGCTCGGTGATACGCATCAGCCCCTTGTCGATCACATCCTCGGCATAGCTATAGCCAAGGCAACCGTCCTCCGCGCGGCTGGCCTCGATCATCGCCCGCATGACGGGCAACGCGTCCTCCAGGCGATCCGGCGGCAGTCGGATGGTGCCGGTGATCAGCAGCATGGCGTGGCTTTCCCCCAATTCGGCCTTTGCCACAGCTTATCGTGTCGGGCGGCAATTGAACATCGCGGGCTTGATATGGGCGGCGCGATGCGCGATGGACCCCACATGCTTGCCAGGCTTTACCAACGTCCGAAATCCGCCATGCAGTCCGGCCGCGCGCGGACCGGCGAATGGTTGCTTGAAATCGAGCGCACAGATCCTCAGCGACCCGATCCGCTGATGGGCTGGCCCGGCTCCGGCGACACGGAAACACAGGTGCGTCTGCATTTTTCGTCGCAGGACGCCGCTTTGGCCTATGCCGAACGTCAGGGCATCACCGTCGAGATCGTGCCGCTTGGGCCGCGCCGGCTGAAATTGCAGGCCTATGCGGATAATTTCAGATAAAGCCGGCTCGCTCACGCGCCCGTAGCTCAGTTGGATAGAGCGCGGGACTTCTAATCCTGAGGCCGCTGGTTCGAATCCAGCCGGGCGCACCAAGCAAATCCCTGCAATCACATCGGGGCTGTGAAAGACACGGCTTCTTCCGCAAAGGGTCAAGGAACGGGCAGAGCAACCAAGAATCGCGGCCGGACCGTATCGGCAGGCAGACCCCATCGACCGACGGACCTAGGGCGAAGCCCGGCGCGCTTCTTCGCATCCGCGGCGAATCACCGTTGCCGGCAAGTAATGATTGTTGAGCGCAACATTGCCCACTCGCCAAGGAATCGCGAACGGAATGGCAAGATTCCGAAATATTTTCAGAGGGTGGACTTTTTTGCGAATTTTCGCGTCCCAGCAGCATCTCATTGAAAACAGTCTGGAAATCGCCATGAAGTGCCTGGCGGCACCATGTATTCCAATTATTGTAAATAATTCAGAAACTTGCTTCGTCACAAACAAAGCTTAATCAAATCCACAACAAAGGCAGAGCGGGTTCGCAGCTACGCGGTGCCAGATAGCCCCAACTATGAGGGCAATGCAGCGCACCTTCCACGGATTCCGATCCGAGGTAGGGGGTCAAATGTGTTGTTTTCGCGTTTAGTTGATAACCATTAACTTATGGGGCTTTCCATGAATTCCATGTTGAATCGTACCATGCTGCTGGCCTGTGCCGCGGCAATACCAATGATGATCGGGTCTGTTGCCAACGCCAGCGAGGGCCGCGCGAAGCTGACCCGCGAACAGCGCATCGGCTATCTCGGCGAAACCAGCAAATCGGCGCTAGCGCGCGGTGTGCTGGATCGCCTGAAGAACCAGACCCGTGCGCGCCATGTCAATGATACGACCGACCGGCTGCTGATGTGGCATGAAGTGCTACTCGATGCGATTGCCATCGATCACACGCCCGATCCCGATACCGGCATCCTTTCCTTCACCCAGGGCGGCCCGACCCGCACCAGCCGCGCGCTGGCGATGACAGAAATCGCGGTATTCGACGCGGTCAATGCCTTCAAGGAAAAGTTCAAGCCGTACAACGACATCGGCAATGCGCCCGGATTCGCTTCGATCGATGCGGCCATCGCCTATGCGGCGCATGACATGCTGGCCAACCTCTACCCCGATCAGAAGTCGCGGCTCGATGGCTTGCTCGCTTCCGATCTTGCCACGATCGGCGGCCCTGCATTCAAGATCAATGCCGGCAAGCTGGTCGGCCAAAAGGCTGTTGCGGCGATGATCGGGGCACGGGTCGGCGACCGTTCGACCGACGTTGAAGCCAATTTCGGCGGTGGCGGCAAGGTCGCGACCGGTTCGAACAACTGGTACGGCCAGCAGGTCAATGGCGGCTCACGCGCTGCCTTTAACTGGGAACCCGATCCCCTGACCCCGGATGGCAGCGGCGGCGTCGCCCAACTTGTCATCGGTGCCTATTGGGGCGGCATGAAACCGTTCGTGCTGGCCAGCGGCAACCAGTTCCGCGCGCCACCCCCGCCGGTGCCGGGTTCGGCGGTTTATAATGCCGGCTTCAACGAAGTGAAGGCCATCGGCGCGTCGACGGACACACCGGGAAGTACCTCCACGCCGGCAACGCGGTTCATCGGCAATTTCTGGGGTTATGATGCGGCACCTTTGCTGGGCACGCCGCCGCGTGAATACAACCAGATCGCCGTCAAGGTCGCCAAGGAAAACGGCATCAGGAAGGTCGAGGAGATGGCCCGCTATCTCGCGATCATCAATGCCGCGCTCGGCGATGTCGGTGTCGCAGCCTGGGACAGCAAGTTCTTCTACAACTATTGGCGTCCGGTAACCGGCGTGCGCCGTGGTGCCGAAGATGGTGCTGCCGCAACGGTCGGCAATCCGATGTGGAAACCGGTCGGCGTTTCGGTGATCAACACCACCGATCCGATCACGGCGACGCCGCCGTTCCCGGCCTATCCGTCGGGCCATGCGACCTTCGGGGCCGCCACGGTAACGCTGATGAAGACCTATTTCCCCGACAACACCGCGGTCACCATCGCTTCGGACGAATATAATGGCGTCGGTGTCGATCCGTTCGGCACGCCGCGCCCGCTGGTGCCCGTCCGCTTCCATACCCTGTCGGAAATCCAGGAAGCCAATGGCATCAGCCGCGTCTATAACGGCGTTCACTGGCAATGGGACAATCTCGCCGGCCAGGCGATCGGCGTCAAGATCGGCAACTATTATCCCTCGCACGCATTTCAGCGCAAGAACGGCCGGGACCGCGGCGACGATTGAAGCCGAACCATTCGTTGCTATTTGCTTGCAGAGGGCATCGCAGGAACAGAGGCCGTGCGCCATATCGCGCACGGCCTCGATTCTGCGCCGAACTCCAGGCCGATTACGCCGCGCGGCAATGATTCCCGGCGGCATCGCAAAACATCGTGGATGGAGCTGAAACCGTGAATATTTCGCCGAACTGGCTGGCCGTGGCCGCGTTGCTGGCCATCGCTGGCATGAACACCAGCACCAGCGCGCTCGCCCAGCCCGCCGCGCCGTCACCCGAACCGGTTACCGAGACATTCGTGAAGCAAGGCGACGACCAGGTCAGTTCGCCTTTTACCACGGCGACCGTCCTGAAGCTGAACGCCATCATGCGCCGTTCGAAGCTGGCCATCGATTCCTATGACGCGTCGATCGCCGAAACCCGTGCAGACGTCGAGGCGGCGCGGGCGCCCAACGCGATGCCATCGGCACGCCGCAAGGCAAAGGCCATGATCGCAAAGATCGAAAAGCTCGCGGCGGCGGCGGCGGCGGCGCACGTCGATCTCGGCAAGGCCGAAACCGAACTGAAGGCGAGCGGCGAGGTCTACAACACCACGGTGCTCGGCGGCATGAAGACCTTTTCCACCGATGTCGATACCGAATTGCACACGGCCGTAACCGAATTGTCGGGGCGACTGGCAACGAAGTAGCGCGCGCATCGCCAAACCAGAAACAAGCCGGATCCCGGGTCAAGCCCCCGATGACTTATCAAGCTGACCCTGATCTTTTGCGCGATAACCACCCGGCTTGCCATTCTTTGCGCACACCGCGCGGCCACGCTTGCCGAACCCCAGGTTCGTCGCCAAGGTGCGGCATGATCGGCACATTTGAAAACCGGGCGCTGGCCGCCCTTCGCAATGGCGATGCGGTCGCCTGTATCTGGCTGTCGCTGGGCTCACCGGCGCTGGCGGAAATCGCCGCCGAAGTCCGGCCCGGCGCCGTGGTGTTCGATGGCCAACATGGCCTGTGGGAAAAGACCACGCTGCACCACGCCATCGCCACGGTGGCGCCAGCGTCAACGCCTATCGTCCGGGTACAGACCAATACGGTGGCCGCCATCGGGGAGGCGCTGGACAGCGGCGCACAGGGCGTCATAGTGCCGCTCGTCGAAACGGCGCAGGAAGCAGCAGCGGCGGTCGCGGCGGCGCATTATCCGCCCAAAGGCGTGCGGTCCGGCGGCGGCGTCCGGCCCTTGGGCGACTATGGCGCCTATATCGCGGCCTGTTCGACGCAGATCCTCGTCAGCGTCATGATCGAGACGGCGCTGGGCCTTGAAAATGCCGCCGACATCATCGCCACGCCGGGCCTTGATCTGGTCTTCATCGGCCCGGGCGACCTGGCGCTCGCGCTGGGGCCGGATGCCGCCACCGGGCTCGACCCGGCGATGCAGCACATCCTCGGCCTGTGCCGGGCGGCGGGCGTGCCGTGCGGCCTGTTCACCACCAGCCCCGAAGCAGCGGCGGCGCGCATCGCGCAGGGCTTCGCTTTCGTGGTCGGCGAGGATGATATCCATTCGGCCCGCACCGGCTATGCCCGCGCATTGGCCACCGCCAACGGTGCCGCATGACAAGCAGGGAACAGACGCCAGCACTCCACGACATCCGCGCGCGTGTCGCTGCGATCAGCCTGGAAAACATCTCCAACATCGCCAAGCAGGCCTTCGATCCGAACAGCGGCATCCTGCCCCTGTGGTTCGGCGAAGGCGATCTGGCGACGCCCGCGTTCGTCGGCGAGGCCGTGCATCAGGCGATCCGCGACGGTCACACCTTCTACGCCCATCAGAACGGCATCCCGCTGCTGCGTGAGGCGCTCACCGATTATTACAACAGCCTCTATCCCATCGCGCTGACGCCGGACCGCTTCACCGTCACCTCCAGTGGCATGCAGGCGATCATGCTGGCCGTGCAGATGCTGGTCGATCAGGGCGACAATGTCGTCGTCATCGATCCGGTCTGGCCCAACATCGGCGGCATGGTGAAGATTGCCGGCGGCGAAGTCCGTTCGGTGCGCATGGACCTTGGGCCGACGGGCTGGACGCTGGACGTCGAAAAGGTCCGCGCCGCCTGCGACGGGCGCACCCGCGCCATCTTCTGGGCCTCCCCCGGTAACCCCACCGGCGCGATGCTGCCCATCGATGTGCAGCGCGAACTGCTGCAATTCTCGCGCGAAACCGGCATCTGGCTGTTCGCCGATGAAGTCTATCACCGGCTGGTCTATGGCCAGCGCGCCGGGCCATCGATCCTGACCATCGCCGATCCCGAAGACCGGGTGCTGGTCATCAACAGCTTTTCCAAATCCTGGGCGATGACCGGCTGGCGGCTCGGCTGGCTGGTCCACCCGGCCTCTGTCGGCCCGACTCTGGCGATGCTGGTGCAATATACCAGCAGCGGCACCACCACCTTCCTGCAACATGGCGGCGCCGCCGCGGTGCGCCATGGCGAACCCTTTGTGGCGCAGATGAACGCCTATTGCGCGCAAGGGGCCGAAATCGTCTGTTCGGCGCTGGAAACCATGGGCCGGGTGCGCATGGGGCCGCGGCCGACGGCGGCCATGTATGCGTTTTTCGAAATCGACGGCATGCCGGATTCGCGCGCCGCCTGCCTGTCGATCCTCAACCAGACCAATGTCGGCCTCGCACCCGGCATCTTTTTCGGCCCCGGCGCCGAAAGCTTTCTGCGCATCTGCTACTGTCGGTCCCCCGATGTGCTGCGCGACGCCATGGAACGGCTGCGGCCGGCGTTGCGCTGAACTCCATGACGACGGCGACCGATCCGCTGCTGCGCGAAGCAGGTCTGGCGCGCGCCCTCAGCCGGCGGCAGATCGTCATGATCGGCCTTGGCGGCGCCATCGGCACCGGCCTGTTCATGGGGTCGGGCATCGCCATCGGCTATGCGGGGCCGGCGGTGCTGATCAGCTATGCCATCGCCGCCCTGCTCGCCATCGTCATGGTGTTCAGCCTGTCCGAAATGGCGGTGGCGCACCCGACGGCCGGGTCGTTCGGCGTCTATGCCGAAATGTACATCGGCCAATGGGCGGGCTTCGGCGTGCGCTGGACCTATTGGTTCGCCCAGGTTATCGCCATCGGTGGGGAGGCGGTGGCCGCCGGCATCTTCATGCAATATTGGTTCCCCGACATCCCGGTCGTCGCCTGGGCGCTGGCCTTTGCCGGTGGGTTGATGTGGGTCAACGCCCGGTCGGTGGCGAGCTTCGGCAGCTTTGAATATTGGTTCGCGCTGATCAAGGTCGTCGCCATCCTCGTCTTCATCGGCTTTGGCGTCACCTATATCCTCGGGCTCGGCGTGCCGGCCATCGGCTTTCATAATCTCACCGGCCTGCCCGGCGGCTTCATGCCCAATGGCTGGACCGGCGTGTGGTTCGGCGTGCTGATCGGCATCTTTTCCTTCTACGGCATCGAATTGATCGCCGTGACATCGGGGGAGGCAGAGGATCCCAAAACCGCCATCCCCGCCGCGCTGAAGGCGATGGCCGCCCGGTTGATCCTGTTCTACCTGCTGGCGCTGACGATCATGGTCAGCTTCCTGCCATGGACCGAAGCCGGGGCAAAACTCGTCACGCAAAGCCCGTTCGTCCGGCTGTTCGAATATGCCGGCATCGCCCATGTCGCCGGCATCATGAACTTTGTCGTCGTGACGGCGGCGCTGTCGAGCATCAACACCAACATGTATCTCGCCTCGCGGATGCTGTTCTCGCTGTCGCGCTCCGGGTTGGCACCGGGCTTCCTCGGCCGGGTCAGCACCAGCGGCGCCCCGGTGGCGGCAACCGTCACCTCCGGCGCCGTCATCATGGCCACCGCCTCGCTGTCCTGGGCAACGGCGGCGGCCTATAATTACCTGTTCGGCATCGCGCTGTTCGGCGGCGTGCTGGTGTGGATCTGCATCCTCGTCAGCCATTTGCGCTTCCGCTCGCGGGTCGATCCGGCGCTGCTCGTCAAACGCGCGCCACTGTTCCCGGTGCCGCAGATCATCGCCATCATCACGCTGGCGGCGCTGCTCATCACCATGGCGTTCGATCGGGATTACTGGAACATCGCCTGGATCGTCGGCGTGCCCTGGCTGCTGCTGCTGGCCATCGCCTATCGCTTGCGGCGCGGCGCGATGGCGCGGGCGCTGGCAGCCGCCGAATGACTGGAGAACCAATGACCCGCGATCTCGAAGCGATTTGGGAAGCCCATTGCCGGCACGAATTCGAAACCCGCGATCTTGAAGCCACCATGGCGACAATGGTCGCCGAACCCTATGTCAACCACATCCCGACCATGACCGGCGGGGTCGGCCAGCGCGAGCTGCGGCGCTTTTACGCCAATCATTTCATCGGCAACAACCCGGACGATACGCGGCTGGTGCCGGTCAGCCGGACCATCGGCGCCGATACCGTCGTCGATGAAATGATCTTCTGCTTCACCCACACCCGCGAAGTCGACTGGATGCTGCCCGGCGTCGCCCCCACCGGCAAAACCGTCGAAGTGCCGCTCGTCGCCATCGTGCATTTCGTCGGCGACAAGGTGGCGCACGAGCACATTTATTGGGACCAGGCCTCGGTGCTGGTGCAAATCGGCCTGCTCGACCCGGCGGGCCTACCAGTCGCCGGCGCCGAAACCGCGCGCAAACTCACCGACGCCAACCTGCCCAGCAACACGCTGATGCCGGCATGGGCGCGAGGTGGCGGCGGTGAGACGTAACACAATGTGCCGAGATGTTCGCCTCACGATCGTTTCCGACCGAGTGGTAAAAATCGGACAATTGGTAGCCGTGCGCTGTTCGTCCGCTTTCAGGCGGAAAAGCGGCCCGGCGGGAGTCGCCCAATTACGGCCATCGTGGGTTGGGCTGGAGATTGTCAGCTTCGCGTTCTCTAATTTCGGGCGTACGTCGTTAGGTCAGACGAATACAAAAGCGGTCATTTATAACGTTGCCCTCTAAATTATTGCACCGCTATCATCGCCATCGTAATTTAAATTTATCGTTCATCGAGGAGACTTTCATGCAGTTGAAGAAGTTGGCATTTGGCCTTGTTGGCGTGTGTGCCGTGGCGACCACTGACGTGCACCCCTGATTTGGTGCCATTTTTGGGTAGAGTCCGTTTCTCAAGGAGACGGACGAATGAAGCGCAGCAGGTTCAGCGATGAGCAGATCATCGGGATATTGAAGGAACAGGAGGCTGGTGGTGCGACGGCGGAT
>JBBQPR010000019.1:0-40728 GCA_038217075.1 Sphingomonadales bacterium | reverse complement strand
GGCGCGCTGCAGGGTCGACAACTGCCGCCGGAAATCCGTCACCGACGAATTCGGACGATTCTCCACCCGTGATCGGATCAGCGGCGGGATCAGCACAGCAGCCCAGGCTGCGGCGACCGCCAGCAGGACGATCTTGCCCATGGTTCAGCGAAGTCCTTGGTTCGTGGTGTGTTCACGGTTCAGCGCCAGACCGTGCCGCCCGCCTGAATGGAAGGTGAACACACAGCGACGCATCATTACGATTCTACTACGTTCGTAACAGTAGCTGCAACGCTATCGGTTCGGCGGTATGGGCCGTTGCGCCCGCCCGTCTTCTCCCACAGCGCGAGGTCGCCGATGACCATCGCCCGGTCGGAGGACTTGCACATGTCGTAGATCGTCAGCGCGGCGATCGAGCAGGCGTGCAACGCCTCCATCTCGACACCCGTCCGGTCGACCGTGTCCACCTGGGCCTCGACGGCGATGTGGTCGTCACCGATCTCGAAGTTGATCTGCACCGAACCGACCAGCAGCGGGTGGCAAAGCGGGATCATGTCGGACGTGCGCTTGGCCGCTTGGATGCCGGCGACGCGGGCGACGGCGAGGACATCGCCCTTGGCGACGGCTTGCGCGGCGATGGCGGCGAGGGCGGGGGCGGCGATGCTGATGAAACCTTCGGCAATGGCTTCGCGGCGGGTGGCAGCCTTTGCCGAGACATCGACCATGCGGGCGGCGCCGTGGTCGTCGAGATGGGTGAGGGTCATGCCGGTTGTGCCTCGCTGGTGAGTCCCAGCAAGGCCCGGGTGGCCGCGGTGACATCGGCCTGTCGCATCAGCGATTCCCCGACAAGGAAAGTGGTGATGCCGACGGCTGCGAGGCCGGTGAGATCGGCGGGGCCGGAAAGGCCGCTTTCGGCGACAAGGGTGCGGCCTTTAGTGGCAGAAAGTTCATATGACGTGGCAAGATCGACGTTCAATGTCTTGAGATTACGGTTGTTTATACCAAGCAGCGGGGTTTTCAATTTGAGCGCACGATCGCGTTCCTCGGCGTTGTGGACCTCGACGAGAACATCGAGATTGTATGCGATGGCGACGGCTTCGAGTTCGGCGGCCTGGGCATCGGACAGGGCGGCCATGATCAGCAGCACGGCGTCGGCGTTGATGGCGCGGGCCTCGATGACCTGCCAGGGATCGACGATGAAATCCTTGCGGATGACCGGAAGCGCGCAGGCGGCGCGGGCGGCAGTGAGATAGGCATCGGCGCCGAGGAACCAGCGATCTTCGGTGAGGACGGACAGGCAGGTGGCGCCGCCGGCCTGATAGGCGCGTGCGAGGGCGGGCGGATCGAAATCGGCGCGGATCAGGCCTTTGGAAGGGCTGGCCTTTTTGATTTCGGCGATGAGGGCGAAGTGGCCCGCGGGGGAGGCCGCATCATTGGTGCCAGCGTGGGCCGCATGGATCGCCGCGATGAAGCCGCGCACCGGTTCGGCGGCGGCGGCGGCGGCCTCCAGATCGGTGAGGCTGTGAGTGGACTTGGCGGCGGCGACAAGATCTCGCTTGTGAGCGACGATTTCGGCCAAGGTATCGCTCATCGAAAACTGCTCCAGCGGGCGAGGGTTTCGGCGGCGGCGCCGGAGGCGATAGCTGCCCTGGCGGTGCGCACACCGGTGGCGGTACTGATCAGCGTGTTGCTGGCAATGGTCAAGGCGGCGCCGGCGTTCAGCACGACCATGTCGTGATAGGCGCCCTGTTCACCGCCCAGCAGTGCGCGCAGACGGGCGGCATTATAGGCCGGATCGCGCCCGGCCAGCGCCGATTCCGGATGGCGGCCGACACCGGCCGATTCCGGGGTGATTGCGGTGAAGGCGAGGTTTTCGCCATCCTCCCAATTCACCCGCGCGCAAAGGCTGTCGTCGGTGACGGTCAGTTCGTCATAGCCATCGCCGTGAACGACCATGGCGCGGCGCGTTCCGAGGCGTTGCAGGGCCATCGCCATGCCGTCGATCTGTTCGGGATGGGCGACGCCGACCAGTTGCCGAGTGACGCCCGCCGGGTTGGCCAGCGGCCCCAGCAAGTTGAAGATGGTGCGGCGGCCAAGGGCGCGGCGGACGGGCGCGACGCGGGCCATGGCGGGGTGGTGGCGACCGGCGTGGAGGAAGGTGATGCCGACGTTTTCAAGGCAGGGGCCGAGCCGGTCGAAGGGCAGTTCGGGGATGCCGAGTTCGGCGAGGACATCGGCGGCGCCGCTGGCAGACGAGGCGGCGCGGTTGCCGTGCTTGGCGACCGGGACGCCACAGGCGGCGACGGTGATGGCGACGGCGGTGGAGATGTTGAGGCTGTGCTTGCCATCGCCGCCGGTGCCGCAAACATCAATGGCATCATGGTATTGAAGGGGATAGTTGACACGCTGTCTGAGCATTTTGGCGGCAGCGACGATCTCATCGACGGTTTCGCCGCGATCGGCGAGGGCGGTGAGAAATCGGGCGAGATCGGCATCATCGACCTGGCCGTCGAAGATGGCGGCAAAGGCGGCTTCGGCGGCGTCTGGCGCCAGCGGTTGCGATGGATCGGGCAGGGCCATGCGGCTGGTTCAGGCCGCAGCCGCGAGGCGTTTCGGCGTCATTCCGGCGAGTTGCATGAAATTGGCGAGCAGGGCGTGGCCGTGTTCGGTGGCGATGCTTTCGGGGTGGAACTGCACGCCGTGCAGCGGCAATTCCTTGTGCTGCATGCCCATGATGATGCCATCCGGGCTGCGCGCGGTGATGGCGAAACAGGCCGGCAGATTGGATTCGCGGACGATCAGCGAATGGTAGCGGGTGGCCTCGAACGGCGACGGTAGCCCGGCGAAAACGCCGCTGCCATCATGGCTGATCGGGCTGGTCTTGCCGTGCATGACCTGGGGCGCACGGACGACAGTGCCGCCAAACGCCTGGCCGAGCGATTGATGGCCGAGGCAGACGCCGAGCAGCGGCAGCCGGGCGGCGGCGGCGGCGGCGATGAGATCGAGGCAGACGCCCGCTTCGTTGGGTGTGCAGGGGCCGGGCGAGAGCAGGATGGCCTGTGGGCGTTTCGCCATGGCCTCCGCAGCGGTGAGTGTATCGTTGCGCACCACCTCGGTCTCCGCCCCCAATTCCATCAGATAATGGACGAGGTTGAAGGTGAAGCTGTCGTAATTGTCGATGACGAGAATCATGGCGAAGCGTTAGCGTCTATCGGCTGCAAGTGGAAGCGGTGGGCGCTCGTCCGGTCAGGCGCTGACCTTGACGCCCTTCCAGAAGGCGATGCGGTCCTTGATTTCCTTGGCGGCGTCCTTGGGGGTGGCGTAATACCAGGCGGCGTCCTTGTTTTCGGCGCCGCCGGCGACCAGCGTGTAATAGTTGGCGGTGCCCTTCCAGCCGCAGACGGTGGTGGTGGCGCTGGGCTTCAATAGTGCCGGATCGACGGCGGACAGCGGGAAATAGTGATTGCCTTCGACGACGACGGTGTCGGGCGTGTCGGCGATGGTGACGCCGTTCCAGGTGGCTTTTGGCATTTGCGGTCTCCTTTGCTGCGGCGGACGAATGTAGCTGGGTCCGGGGTCAAGCCCAGTATGACCAATGGACGCTATTGGCCGAAACCGGGGGTGGCGGCGGCTTTCAGGGCTTCGCGGGCGGCGGCCATCAGGGCGCCGGCCTTGATCTCGCATTCGCGCTGTTCATATTCGGCGATGCTGTCGGCGACGATGCCGGCGCCGGCCTGGACGTGCATGACGCCATCCTTGACCACCGCGGTGCGCAACACGATGCACGAATCCATGGCGCCATCCGGGCTGAAATAGCCGACGCCGCCGGCATAGGCGCCGCGTGCTTCGGGTTCGAGTTCGGCGATGACCTGCATGGCGCGGACTTTGGGCGCGCCGCTGACGGTGCCGGCCGGGAAGCCGGCGAGCAACGCGTCGATGGCATCGTGGCGCGGATCCAACCGGCCCCGCACGTTTGAGACGATATGCATGACATGGCTGTAGAATTCGACGCCGGCGCGATCGGTGACGGTGACCGTGCCGGGCAGCGAGACGCGGCCGGTATCGTGGCGGCCAAGATCGAGCAGCATCAGATGTTCGGCCTGTTCCTTGGCATCGGCGAGCAGTGATTCGCGGTTTTCGGCGTCCTCCACCGCGTCCTTGCCGCGTGGGCGGGTGCCGGCGATGGGGCGGATAGTGACATCGCCGTCGCGCACCCGGACGAGGATTTCGGGCGACGAACCGACGATGGCAAAGCCGGGCAGATCGAGGAAATACAGGAACGGCGACGGGTTTATGCGGCGCAGGGCGCGGTACAGATCGAACGGCGGCAGCGGGAAATCCACGCTGAAGCGCTGGGCGAGGACGACCTGGAAGATGTCGCCGGCGATGATGTATTCCTTGGCCCGGGCGACCATTTCGGCATAGCGCGCCGGGGTGATGCGGGGGACCGGGGTACCATCGGGCAGATCGCCGGCGGCGCGGTCGGCGGCGGGCAGCGGGCGGGCGAGCCGCGCCTGTGCCGATTCGATGCGTTCGACAGCGGCGGCATGGGCGGCAACAGGGTCGGCAGCGGCGAATACCGGCGCGACGATATAGAGTTCGTCCTTCAGCCGATCGAAAACAAGGATCAGCGTCGGGCGCACGAACACCATGTCGGGCAGGGCGAGCGGCGATGGCGGGGTGGCCGGGACACTGGGTTCGACAAGACGGACGGTTTCAAAGCCCATATAGCCGACAAGGCAGGCGAGCGCCGGGGGCAGGCCATCGGGCACGTCCGCCCGTGCTTCGGCGACGAGCGCGCGCAATGCCGCCAGCGTGCCCCCGGCGACAGGTGTGAAGGCGCTGCGATCATGGCGCCAGTCGCGGTTGATCTCGCTGGTGTCGCCGAATGCTCGCCAGACCAGATCGGGATCGAGACCGAGCAGCGAATAGCGGCCGCGAACCTGGCCGCCTTCGACCGATTCGAGCAGGAAACTGCCGCTTTGCGCGGCGCCAAGCTTGAGCATTGCCGATACCGGCGTTTCGGTATCGGCGACGATTCGCGTCCAGACGAGTTGGGCCCGGCCTTCGCCAAGCGCCGACGTGAAGCCGGCACAATCGGGGCTGATCTGGCCGAAACCGGTCATCGGCACGACGATGCAGCTGCTGCCCTATTGCGCGGCACTGTCTTGCCCTGAAAGGCGGCTCGTGACCGCGGCGATGGTGGTTTCGTTGCGGGTGGTTTTGACGGCGCGTTCGGCAGCGGCGGCGAAGGCGGCGACAAATTCGTCCGGCAACCGGCTGGCGAGTTCGCGGCGGCCGGCGTCGACAAGGCCGGGGACCGCGTTGACATCACCCTTTTCGACCGCATCGGCGTGGATGAGCACCCAGCCTTGCGGGCTGGGCAGCACCTGCACCGTTTTAGGCGGCGTGTTGAGGAAGGCCTGGACGACCGGCGGCACATTCTGCTGGCGCGACACATCGATGCGGCGGCCGGCGAGCGGCTGGGGCGGCTTCAGCCCCTGGGCGGCGACGGCGGCGGCGAAATCACCACCCTTGCGCACGGCGGCGACGATGGCGTCGGCCTTGCTGCGGGCGGCGTCCAGCGCCTTTTTGCTGGCGGCGCCGGCGGTGACGAGCTGGCGGACATCGGCGAGCGGTTGCGGCGCCGCCGGGATGACCTGCATGGTTTCAATGACGACGAACTTGCCGCTGCCGGGCTTGTCGCCAAGATCCTCAACCGCGGCGCCGTCGCCGGGTTCGTGGCGGAAGGCCTTGGCGGCGATGGCGGCGAGTTCGGGCGATGCGACGGGGGGCGCGGCGGCGATGATCCCGCCGGGGGTGCCGTCCTTGGTCAGCGCGGCCTGGGTCTGGATGGTCAGGCCGGTTTCCTTGGCGAGATCGGCAAAGCTTTTGCCGGCATCGACGCCGTCTTCGATCTTGGCGATTAGGTCCGACACCTTGGCGGTGCCGGCGGCGGCGCGCAGGTCGGCTTCGATGGCGGCATGGGCCTGGGCCAGTGTCTTGCCGGCGGCGCCTGCCGCTTCGACGCGGACGATGTGCCAGCCGAAATCGGACTTGATCGGCGCGGTGATGCCACCGATTGGCGCGGCAAAGGCGGCCGCGGCGACGGCCGGGCTGGTCGCCTTGCCAAAGGCCGACTGGCTTTGTTCACCAAGCTCGATATCGGCGATTTCAAAGCCGGCGAGACGTTTTGCGGCGGCGGCAAAGCCTTCGGTGGCGGCGGCGGCGGCGATGGCCTTGGCCTTGGCTTCGCTGTCGACGACGACCTGTTGCAGCTTGCGGGTCGCGGCGGCACCATATTTGGCCGGATCTTTGGCAAAGGCGGCGGCGATTTCGGCCTCCGTGACCGGCGTGGCGGCGGTGATGGCGGCGCTGTCGATCAGGGCATAGCGGAAGGCGCGGCGTTCCGGCACCGTCAGCCGGGCGGCGTTGGCAGCGTAGAAAGTGCGAATTTCGGCCTCGGTCGGCGGGGCGGTTGCGGCCGGCGGCACCAACGCGACGGCGCCGCGGTGCACATCGACGAGCAATTGCGCATAGGGCAGGGCGAGCCCGGCGGGGACGCCGAGCGACGCGGTGAGCGGGGTCAGCAATTGTTTGCGCACCAGATCACCGCCGATGCCATCGTGGAGTTCACGGTCCGACAGGCGTTGTTGGGCGAGGATGCGGCGATAGGTGGCTTCATCGAACTTGCCGGCCTGCTGGAACGCCGGGATGGCGGCGATTTCGGCACCAATGGCGCGATTGGAGGCGGTGATTCCGGCCTGGGCGCCCAATTGTTCCATGGCGGTCTGGCCGATCAATTGCCCGGCGGCGGCATTCACGCCGCCCTGTTTGGCAAGCGCCGTCTGGCTGACCGTTGGATCCTGTTCGCGGGCGTTGCGGACGAGGCGATCGAACGCCTTCAGCAATTCGGATTCGGTGATGGTGACATCGCCGACCCTGGCAACCGACCCCTGTGGCGCGCGGCTGCCGAACGGATCGCCCACGCCGGTGACGGCAAAGGCGATGAGGACGAGCGCCAGCAGAATGAGCGACGGCCAGCTGGTGAGCCAGCGACGAATGAAACTGATCATTGAATTCCGGACTTGGCAAAATCAGGGTGAAGCGGGCGGGTTGTAACGAGGGCGGCGGCTTGCCACAAGCGCGGGGGTGCGCAAGGCGTGCACATCCTTACCCGCCGCATGGAGGCAATGCATTGGCCACTTCCCTGATCGTCGGCAATTGGAAGATGAACGGCACGCGCGCGGCGCTGCCCGAACTGGCCGCGATGGCGGCTGGGGTGGCATCGTTGCGTGGGGTGGCGCTTTGGATTGCGCCGCCGTTCACGCTGATCGGTGATGCGGTGGCTGCTGCCGGCGCCGTGGCGATTGGTGGGCAGGATTGCCACGCGGCGGTTTCGGGCGCGCATACCGGCTGTGTGGCGGCGGCGATGCTGGCGGACCTGGGCGCGCGCTTCGTTATCGTCGGGCACAGCGAGCGACGGACCGACAATGGCGAGACGGATGCGGTGGTCAAGGCCAAGGCACTGGCCGGGCGCGCCGCGGGGTTGCAGGTGATCGTCTGTGTCGGGGAGACCGAGGCGGAGCGCGATGCGGGCGCCGCGGAAGCGCGGGTGGCGGCGCAACTGGCCGGGTCCTTGCCCGACAGCGCCGAGGGGTTGATCGTTGCCTATGAGCCGGTGTGGGCGATCGGCACCGGGCGCACGCCGACGGCCGATGATGTGGCGGCGATGCATGGTGCGATCCGGGGCCGGCTGGTGGCGCGCTTTGGTGATGCCGGCCGGGGGGTGGCGATATTATATGGCGGATCGGTGAAGCCCGATAATGCGGCGGTTTTGCTGTCATTGCCCGATGTCGGCGGCGCGCTGGTTGGCGGGGCGAGCCTGACGGCGGCGAGCCTGTTGGCGATTGCGGCGGCGGCCGGATAGGTGGTGGGGTTCGGCGTTGGCGGTTGGGGCGTACGGCGTTGAGGCTCTGGCTGGGTGATGATGGCAATCATTGTGCCATTGCGCCGGCGGTTGGGGGCAGCCTTGCCGGCTGGACGGTGGCCGGCCAGCCGATGGTGCGCGCTGCGCCGGATGGCGCGGTTGATCCGCTCGACCTGTCGGGGTTTCCGCTGGTGCCGTTTTCGAATCGCATCGGCAATGGTCGCTTTGACTGGGCCGGCGATAGCGTTGCGCTGGCGTTGAACCTGCCGCCGGAACCGCACGCCATTCACGGGCTTGGCTGGCAACGGCCATGGTCTGTGGTGCAATCGGGGCCATGGTCGGCGACGCTGGCACTGGCGCACGGCGGGGATGCGCAATGGCCCTGGCCGTTCGAGGCGACGCAGCATTTCACGCTGGACGCCGAATCGCTGACCATCGCCATGACGGTGTGGAACCGGGCCGACCGGGCCGTGCCGCTTTCCATCGGGCACCACCCTTATTTCGACAGCGAACGGGCGACTTTGGCATTTTCGGCGCGGCAGGTCTGGCAAACCGGCCCGGATGGACTGCCGTCCCACGCCGAAGCGCCGGCCGGACAGTTCGATTTTTCCGGCGGCGCAGCGGTGGCGGGTCGGGCGGTGGACAATGGCTATGCCGGGCTTTCGGGCGTGGCGCGGATTGGCTGGCAGGGTCGGCCGCTGGCACTGGAGATCGCCGCCGAACCACCTTTGGCGGCAGCGGTGGTCTATATTCCCGCGGGCGGCGATGCGTTTTGTTTCGAGCCGGCGGCGCATGTCATCAACGCGATCAACCTGCCCGGCGCGGTGCCAGCTATGCCGGTGATCGAGCCGGGCGCGGTGCATGCGATGACGATAAGGTTCAGGGTTGTCAGCGCGGGGTGAGGTGGCGCGTGGTTGGGTTCTGGCTGGTTGCCGGATTCGATTTCACCCCCGTCGATTTGTCATCCCCGGCTTGACCCGGGACCCCGCTTTCACTTCGCACCGCAAGAGCAGAAGAAGCTGGGTCCCGGGCCAGGTCCCGGATGACAGGTCTGCTATTATCGGTGGATCGATCTAGCTGGCCGGTGGCGGCGGCGCTGGTGGCGGCGCCGCTTCGGAGCGCACGAGGACGCGCCAGGCGCGGCTTTGGCCATTGTTGTCGGGGGCGAGATATTTGCGGGCGACCTGCTGGACATCGGCGGCGGTCACCGCCTCCATGTCGGTGACGCGGCTGCGGATGGCGTCCAGATCGGCGGGCTGGCGCTGGATGCTGGAGAGCGCGCCGAGCCAATAGCCGTTTTCCTTCAGATTGCGGCGGCGCGCCTCGATCAGCGGGGTGCGGACCCGGGTGAGTTCGTCGGCGGGGACCGGTTTGGCGACAAGATCGGCGATGATGGCATCAAGCCGGGCCTGGAAAATGTCGATCTTGTCCGGCGCGATCTCGGCGGCGACGCTGATGACGCCGTAGCCGGGGATATCGGTCGATGCGGCGCTGGCGGCTTGCGGTGAATAGGTCAGGCCATCGGTTTCGCGCAGGCTGTCGTAGAGGCGGGACTGGACCACGGCCATGGCGACGTTGAGCGCCCGGGCATCGTGCGGGTTTTCGAAAAAGCCGGTGCCGGGCCAGGCCTGGAAGGCGATGGCCTGATCGGCGCGGCCCTTGTGGATGGCGATCTGGCGATTGGCCCGCGGCGCTGGCAGGCGGATGGCGGCGAGATTGGCGCCATCGGTGACAGGCATGGCGGCCGGGCGCGGCGGCAGGGCGCCAAAGGTCGCGGCGACGGCGGCGATGGCGGTATCGACATCCGTATCGCCGACCATGGTGATTTCGACGGGGCCATTGTGCAGCGCCGGATCGAGCATGGCCTTCAGATCATCGATGCCGGTGTTGGCGATATCGTCGGCGGTGGGCACGGCGGCCCAGCGATTGTCACCGCCGTGCAGCGCCGGGCCGACCAGGCGCGACAGCACCGCCTGTGGATTGGCGTCGATCTGGGGCAGGGCGGTGGCGGTATAGGCCTTGATGCGCGTGACTGCTTCGGCGCGAAAGCCGGGATCGGTGACCTGCGCCGCCAGCAATTGCATCTGGATGGCCAGATCCTGCGGGCGGGTGGTGGCGGTCAGGGTATCGGCGCGATCTTCAAGGCCGAAGCGGATCGAGACGAGCTTGTCCGACAACAAACGCTGGGTTTGTACCGTGGTCAGCTTGCCCAGCCCGCCTTCGACCAATGCCGCCGATCCGGCCAGCCACCAGGCTTGCGCGTGCGCCGCCGGCAGCCCGACGCGGCCGGTGCCGAATTCGATGCGGACGAAGATCGAATCGCGGGTGAAATCGGTGGGTTTGATGTTGAGGCGGACGCCGTTGGCGAAAACCACGGTGGTAACGCCAAGATCATCGATGCTGGCGCGGCTGGCGACGCTGCCGGACTTGCCGAAGCTGGCATAGGGCCAGGCGATATCGGTGACCGCGGCGTCCTTGCCGGGATCGACGGCGCGGGCGGCATCGAATTCGGCGCGCAGGGCCGTGTCGCCGCCGGACGGTTGCACGGCGGCGGACTGGAACAGCAGCGGCCCCGATCCGGCAAAGGCATCGGCGAATGCCGCGTTGATTTCGGCGCGGGTGATGCCGGGGGCGATCGCTTCGAACGTCGCCAGGTCCTGCGCCGGGCTGGTGTAGAGCGAATCATTATTGGCGGCACCGAGCAGCGCGGCGGCCAGCGAGGGCGTGGTGCGGCTTTCGGCGCGGGCGGCGCCGGCGGCGAACAGAGTGCGGAACGAGCCGATGGTGCGGGTGATTTCGGCCTGGGTGAAGCCATCGCGGAGGGCGCGGCGTTGTTCGGTCATCAGCGCGGCGATCGCGGCGGCGCGGCCGGCCGGCACATTGGCGACGGCGAGCGTTGTCGCATCGGCCGAATCGAGCACGTTGCTGCGGCTGAACCCTGCGCCGGTGAAGGGCGGGGTGGTGCCGCGCGCCAGATCCTGCAACCGCTGGTTGAAGGCGGTCTGGGCGATGACGCGGATGAAATCGCGGCGTTCGCGGGCCTTTGTATCGGCGGTGTCGTCGATCGGGCGCATCCAGGCGATTTGCAGGAAGGGCGGTGCGCCGGCTTCGGCAAACACCTGCACTGCTTCGCCGCGCGGCGCGGGGGTGCCGGTTTCGGCGTGGGGCAGCGGGGTTTCAGGTTTGCGCCAATCGGCGAATTGCGCCTTCAACTGCGCCTCGACCGCTGCGGCGTCGAAGTCCCCCACGGCGAT
The DNA here is from genome assembly GCA_038217075.1 of Sphingomonadales bacterium. Classification (GTDB taxonomy): domain Bacteria; phylum Pseudomonadota; class Alphaproteobacteria; order Sphingomonadales; family Sphingomonadaceae; genus Sandarakinorhabdus. The sequence goes on along the minus strand of JBBQPR010000019.1, from coordinate 29,565 downwards.
GACGACGGCGTTATCCGGGCGATAGTGCGCGGTATAAAAGGCGCGGATGTCGGCGGCGGTGGCGGCGCCCAGGATTTTGCGGGTGCCGATGGGCAGGCGCCGGGTGACAAGCTGGCCCTGCAACTGAAAATCGATCAGCGATTCCTGGGCGTGGAGGCCGGGGCCATCGCGGGTGCGTTCTTCGGAAAGGACGACGCCGCGTTCGGCATCGACGGCGGCGGGCGCGATGGTCAGATCGCTGGCGATGGCGCGCAGCAGTTTGAGGCTGGTGGCAATGCTGTCGGCGTCGCTTTGCGGGAAATCGAGCCGATAGCTGGTGGTGGTGAAATCGGTGGCGGCGTTGCTGTCGGCCCCGGGCGCGACGCCCTTTCGTTGCAGGATGCGCATCATTTCGCCGTCGGGCACATCCTTGCTGCCGCGAAACGCCATATGTTCGACGAAATGCGCAAGGCCGCGCTGGGCATCGGTTTCGCTGAGCGAGCCCGAACCGATCAGCAGCCGCATCGACATCTGGCCGGGCGGGGTGGCGTTGTGCATGACGGCATAGCGCAGGCCATTGGGCAGGGTGCCGAAGCGGACGGCGGGATCGGCAGGGCGGCCGACATAATCCTGCGCCCATCTGCCGGGCTGGATGCGGGCCGGCGCGATGGCGGCGATGGCGGGCGGCGCGGCGAAACTTTGCGCGGCAGGGATCGCCAGAACAAGGGCGGCGGCGGCAATGGCAAGCCGCCGGATGCCGCAAACAACAGACTTCATCGAACCCCCGGGACTGGAACCGCGCCTGTATGGACGCGCGCCGCCACCGCAACAAGGCCATGGCAACAACGGTTGCGCGGCCAGAGGCCAAAAGGTCGCAACGCGGCGTCACCGGGGCGGCGGCGGGGCGACACCGGGGCCTTGAAACCTGGCCATCGACCGCATTGGATGACGGTGGTTGCCCTTCGCGCGTCGCATCGCTACATCGCTGCGGTCAGCAGTTCCTGCTTTTCCCCCCGAAAGTTTTCCGCCGTGCTCACGTTCCTGCTTGTCGTCCATACGATTATCGCCCTTGTGCTGGTTGTGGTTATTCTGTTGCAGCGGTCGGAAGGCGGCGGCCTGGGCATTGGCGGCGGCACCGGCGGCGGGCTGGTTTCGGCGCGCGGCGCGGCCAATTTGTTGACTCGGTCGACGAGCGTGCTGGCGACCTTGTTCATCGCATCGTCGATCCTGCTCGCTGTGCTCGCGGCCGGTGCCAACAAGGTGAAGCCGATCGATACCAGCCTGGCGCAGACGGCTCCGGCTTCTGGCCCGGCTTCGGCGCCTGCTGCGGGCGGCGTGCCGCTCGGCCTGCCGGGCGCGCCGCCTGCGGCCGCTACAGCACCCGCAGCAGCGGCACCGGCCGATAGCGGCGTGCCGATTCAGAAATAGTGGCAGAGGCGGGGGCCATTCCGACGGCGGCGACGCCGGTGGCCGGGCCATCGCAGGCGCGGCAGATTTTCGGCGGCGCGGCCGGCAATCTGGTCGAATGGTATGACTGGTACGCCTATTCGGCGTTCGGGCTGTATTTTGCGCCGAGTTTTTTCCCCGAAGGCGATGATCTTGCCAAGGCGTTGAACACCGCGGCGGTGTTTGCCGTGGGTTTCCTGATGCGGCCCATTGGCGGCTGGTTGCTGGGCATTTATGCCGACCGGCGTGGTCGGAAAGCGGCGCTCACCCTGTCCGTCGCCATGATGTGCACCGGATCGCTGATGATCGCGATTTCGCCGACCTATGCGCAGGTCGGCATTGCGGCACCCTTGCTGCTGCTGCTGGCGCGGCTGGTGCAGGGGCTTTCGGTGGGCGGCGAATATGGCGCGTCGGCGACTTTCATGGCCGAGGCGGCGGGGGCGAAGCACCGCGGGTTTCTCGCGAGTTTTCAATATGTGACGCTGATCGGCGGGCAATTGCTGGCACTGGGGCTGCTTGTGGTGATGCAGGCGGCGTTGACCGAGGGGCAACTGGAGGCCTGGGGATGGCGGGTGCCGTTCCTGTTCGGCGCGCTGTGTGCGGTGCTGGTGTTTTTCCTGCGGCGCTCGCTGGTGGAAACCGATGCGTTCAAGGCGGGCGCCCATGTCGAGGGATCGGCGGCGCTGACGCGGCGGCTGTTCGCCCATCCGCGTGCCCTGTTGACGGTGCTGGCTTTGACCGCAGGGGGGAGCCTCGCCTTTTATACGTTCACGACATATATGCAAAAATATCTGGTACTTAGTGCGGGTTGGACAAAAACCCAGGCGACCGGCGTTTCGGCGCTTTCGCTGCTCGGGTACATGCTGTTGCAGCCGTTGTTCGGGGCGCTTTCGGACCGGATAGGGCGGCGGCCGCTGATCATCGGCTTTGGTGTTCTGGGCACGCTATTGACCATCCCGGCGATGACGGCGATCGGCCATACGCCCTATGGACCCGGCGGGTTCGTGCTGATCATGGCGTCGTTGCTGGTGTTGAGCCTGTACACCTCGATTTCGGGGCTGGTGAAGGCCGAGATGTTCCCGGCATCGATCCGCGCGCTGGGGGTTGGCCTGCCCTATGGCATCAGCGTCGCGGTGTTCGGCGGATCGGCCGAATATGTGGCGTTGGCGTTCAAGTCGGCGGGCTATGAATCGGGCTTTTTCTGGTATGTTGCGGTGATGTGCGCAGTGTTTCTGGTCGCGGCGGTGATGTTGCCGGATACGCGCGACAATTCGAAAATCGAGACCGATTAGGGGCCGTTGTCCCCGGCGGCTTGTCGGTCTTTCCCCACCCTCTCCAATCTGCCGTCCACTTCGTCGCATCCGGCTTTCACCTTTGGCTTTCTGCCCTAGGATAGGTGTTGCGGCGCGGGTTGGGGGATTTGCATGATGTTTGGCGGTGGCAGGACCGGTGTGCTGGCAGGTGCGGCGGCGATGGCGTTGCTGGCCGGTTGTGGCGGCGGCGGCGGGCCGCAGGCCAACCCCGCCCCGCCGGCACCAACGCCTTCGCCGACACCGGCTCCTGCACCGACACCGACACCCACCCCGGCACCGGCGCCCAATTTCGATACGGCCGAATATCGCCGCTCGAATGGCGCGGTCGCGGCGCAGGCGCTGGCCGCCTATCAGGCCGGCGCGACGGGGGCGAATGTGATCGCTGCGGTGATCGACAGCGGGGTCGATGGCACCAACATCGAATTTGCCGGGCGGATTTCGGCGCAAAGCCGCGACCTGACCGGCAATCGCGGCGTTGGCGATGATGACGGCCATGGCACCGAAGTTTCGGGCATCCTGCTCGCGGCGAAGAATGACAGCGGCATCCAGGGCGTGGCGTTCAACACCACCCTGTTGTCGCTGCGCGCCGATACGCCGGGCAGTTGCGCCGGCACCGATGGATGTTCGTTTTCCACCAGCGCAATTGCCGCCGGTTTCGATGCAGCGACCATTGCGCGGGCGCGGGTGATCAACCTTTCGCTGGGTGGATCGCCGAGCACGCCGACGCTGGACACCGCCATTGCCCGGGCGACCGGCACCGGCATCGTCGTGGTGATTTCGGCTGGCAATGACGCCATGGCAGAGGTTGACCCGCTGGCCAGAGCCACATTGGCGGCGGCGGCACCGGGGACGGTGATCGTGGCCGGCGCCGTGGATGCCAACCGGGTGATCGCTGATTTCAGCAACCGGGCCGGGGCGGCGGCATCCAGTTTTTTGGTCGCGTTGGGTGTGGGCGTACGCAGTTTCGACAACAAGGGCACGGCGTTCCTGTACACCGGCACATCGGAGGCGGCGCCAATCATTTCGGGGTCGGTAGCGTTGCTGGCATCGGCGTTTCCCAATCTGACCGGGCCGCAGATCGTCGATTTGCTGTTGCGCACCGCCGATGACCTGGGGGCGCCGGGGACGGACCCGATCTATGGCCGGGGCGCGCTGAATTTGGCGCGGGCGTTTGCGCCGGTGGGCACGCTGTCGGTGGGCAAGGTCGCCGATCCGCTGGCACTGGCGGGCGCGGGGACGCTGGGCACGGCGTTTGGCGATGGCGGCGCCGGCACGACGGCGCTGGGCGCGGTGGGGGTGCATGACCAATATGACCGGGCCTATGTCGTCGATGTGGCGGCGACGTTGCGGCGGGAGGGCGCCGGGCGGCTGGCGGCGGCGTTGATCGGCGGCGATGTCGGCACTTCGGGCGGTCAGGTCGGCGGCGTGTCGGTGGGGTTTTCGGCGGTCGGCACCGGCGCGCTGGGCTGGCGCGGGGACAGGTTTACCGGGGCCGACCGGGCGGGTTTCGGCAGCGGATCGGGCATTGGCCCCAATGGCGCGGTGGCGCGAATCGTCAGCGGGCAGGCGGTGGTGCCATTGTCGGCAGAGCGCCGGGCGGCGTTCGGCTTTGGCCAGCCATTGTCGGTGTTGCTGGATGCGGCGGGGGGCGGTGCGGTTGCGGCGACCTTGATTGGCTGGGCACCGCTGGTGACCGGACGGCTGGATGGCAGCAGCCTGGCGTCGCGCGATGTGGCGGGTGCGGCGATGGCGCAGCGTTTTGGCGGCTGGACGATGAGCCTGGCGGTCGGCGCGCGCCGGTTGGGCGATGCCGGGCTGGCCGGGCCGATCGGTGACCCGGCGCTGGGCAATGGTGTCGCCGGCAGCGCGCGTTCAACGCGCGCCGTGCTGCGGTTGCAGCGTGATATCGGTGCGCTGCGTCTGGCGGCCGATGGCGAAATGCTGGTGGAGCGTGGTGCCTTGCTGGGGTCGCGGCTGGCACCGGTGTTCGGGGTGCGCGGTGCGACGACGGGCAGCGCGGCGTTGCGGCTGACGTTGCCGCTGGGCCGCTGGACGATGGCCGGGGTGGCGCAGATTGGCGTGACACAGGCCGATCTGACCGGCAACGGGCTGATTCGGAGCGCCTATGGCATCACCGCGACGTCGGCATCGCTGACGCTGGCACGGGCGGGATTGTTCGCGGCCGGAGATGGTTTCAGCATGACGGTGGCCCAGCCGCTGCGCGCCGCGGGGGTGTTCGAGCTGGAAACCGGCGGCGCTGCGACCAGCGTTGCCCGGCTGGGCCCGAGCGGGCGGGAGGTTGCTGTTGAGGCGCAATATGCGCGGCCGCTGGCGGGCGGGTTGCTGGGGCTTGGCCTGTTCTGGCGGCACCAACCGGGGCATATTGCCGATGCGGGGGCCGATTCCGGGGGCGCCGTGCGGTATCGCATCGGGTTCTGATGGAGACCCGCTGGGAAACGCATGGCAGATATCCACAAGGATCGTCGCTGTGGCGATTATCCGGGCTGGCCAACGGCGGGGCGGTCGGCTAACCCGTTCCTCCCATGACCCGGTTTATTTTCATCACCGGCGGCGTGGTTTCCTCGCTTGGCAAGGGCCTGATGGCCGCCTCGCTCGGCGCGTTGCTACAGGCGCGCGGCTACACCGTTCGCATCCGCAAATTCGATCCTTATCTGAATGTCGATCCGGGGACGATGTCGCCGTATCAGCATGGCGAAGTCTATGTCACGGACGATGGTGCGGAGACGGATCTCGACCTGGGCCATTACGAACGCTTTACCGGGGTGGCGTCGCGGCAGTCCGACAATATCACCTCGGGCCGGGTGTATCAGGACATTATCGCCAAGGAACGCCGCGGCGATTTCCTGGGCGCCACGGTGCAGGTGATCCCGCACGTGACGGATGCCATCAAGGCGTTTGCGCGATCGGAGCTTGAGGGGCTGGATTTCGTGTTGTGCGAGATCGGCGGCACGGTGGGCGATATCGAAAGCCTGCCGTTCCTGGAGGCGATCCGGCAATTGGCCGCCGATGTCGGGCGGGCCAATGCGGTCTATATCCATTGCACATTGGTGCCCTATCTGGCGGCGGCGGGGGAATTGAAGACCAAGCCGACCCAGCACAGCGTTGCCGAATTGCGCGGCATCGGTATCCAGCCGCACGTGCTGGTCTGCCGGTCCGAACATCCGTTGCCCGACAGTGATCGCGCCAAGATCGCGCTGTTCTGCAACGTGGCGAAGGAAGCCGTGATCGCTGCGCTGGATGCGTCGAGCATTTATGACGTGCCGCTGCAATATCATGCCGAAGGGCTGGACGATCAGGTGCTGGCAGCGTTTGGCATGGCCGATGCGCCGGCGCCTGGCCTGAAGCGCTGGGACGATATCAGCGAGGCGCTGCATACGCCCGAAGGCGAAGTGACCATCGGCGTTGTCGGCAAATATACGGCGATGAAGGACGCTTATAAATCGCTGACCGAGGCATTGGTGCATGGCGGCATCGCCAACCATGTGAAGGTGAATATCCGCTGGGTCGACGCCGAATTGTTCGAAAACCCTGAGGCTGACATCATCGCCGGACTGGAACCGATGCACGGCATATTGGTGCCCGGCGGCTTTGGCGAGCGTGGCACCGAGGGCATGATCCATGCGGTGCATTTCGCCCGTGAACACGGGGTGCCGTTTTTCGGCATCTGCCTTGGCATGCAGATGGCGTGCATCGAGGCAGCGCGGAACCAGGCCGGTGTGGCCGGTGCCAGCACCACCGAATTCGGGCCGACCGATGAACCGGTGGTCGGCATGATCACCGAATGGATGAGCGCCGATGGCCTGCAGAAGCGCGAGGAGGGCGGCGATCTGGGTGGCACCATGCGGCTGGGCGCCTATGCCGCGACGCTGGCGGGCAACAGCATGGCGGCGTCGATTTATGGCACATCGGTGATCAGCGAGCGGCACCGCCACCGGTACGAGGTGAATGTGCATTACCGCGAGCGGCTGGAGGCGAGCGGCCTGTTATTTTCGGGCATGTCGCCCGATGGCTTGCTGCCCGAAATCGTCGAACGGCCGGACCATCCCTGGTTTGTCGGCGTGCAGTTCCACCCCGAACTGAAATCGAAGCCGTTCGATCCGCACCCGCTGTTTGCCGGCTTTATCGGTGCGGCGTTGAAGCAGAGCCGGCTGGTCTGACCGGGCTGTGCGCCGCCGGTTTTGGCGGCGAGTGTGCGTGCGGCAGCGCTGGCGTTGTGCAGGCGAGGGGTGATGGAGTAGAGAGCGGCATGACTATTGCCGACCGCAAGACCCTGGCCGCGATCATTGCCGGGCGCATCCGTGACACCAAATTCGTGCCGGCCGCCGGCACCGTGCCGACGCGGCAGGCGGTGATCGACGATCTGTTGCCGGGCGATATCGCCGCCGAAATTTACGCCAAATTTCCAGTGCATGGTGAAAATTTCGTGCGCCGCGTGAGCTTTCGCGAAAGCAAGCGGACATCGGCGGCGCTAGAGACGCTCGACCCCTTGTTGTCGGAAATCTCCTTTGCCATGCAGGACCCCGAAGTGGTGGCGGCGATGGCGGAAATCAGCGGCATGGCCGGGCTGGAGCCGGATGCCAGCTTGTATGCCGGCGGGCTGTCGATGATGGGCAAGGGCGATTTTTTGAACCCGCATATCGACAACAGCCATGATGGCGCGCGCCAGCGGTATCGACGGGTGAACCTGCTTTATTATGTGACGCCCGACTGGCGGATCGAAAATGGCGGCAACCTCGAATTATGGGACGACAGGGTGCGCACACCGGTGACGCTGATGTCCAAGTTCAACAGGTTGATCTTGATGGAGACCAACCGGCACAGCTGGCATTCTGTCAGCCCGGTGGTGGTGGATGGCGTGCGCTGCTGTGTCTCGAGCTATTATTTCTCTGCGACGCCGCCCGAGATCGATAATTATTTCCATGTGACGAAGTTTTCGGCGCGGCCCGAACAGCCGGTGCGGCGCATCTATGCCAAGGTTGATGCCGCGGCCCGCAATTTTGCCGGCTCGGCGCTGGGGCTGGGGCGTGGCAAGGACCTGACTTATAAAGCGCCCGGCAAGGATTGACCGGCGCCTGTCGCAGCGTACCGGCGGTGCCGCTGCGTTGACGGTGTCGGGCGCGGTTGATACCTGCCGCCTCAGCTTTCGTAAGGAATAGCGTTGATGTTAAATGCAAATCAGCCGCGTGACGCCGGCATCGCTAGCCGCTCCGGAGACGGTACATGAGCGTCATCCTTGGCCTGAATGCCGGGCATCCCGATTCCGCCGCCTGTCTGGTCGTCGATGGCAAGCTGGTCGGCGCGGTGGCCGAGGAGCGGCTGGGCGAGCGGTACAAACATTCGCCGGAATTTCCCGAAAATGCCGTGCGCTGGTTGCTGGCCGACAATGGCCTGAAGCTGAAGGACGTAACCCATGTGACGATGGCGCGCGATTCCAACGCCAACCGGGCCGCCAAGGTTGCCTATGTGGTGCGCAACCCGGTGTCGGGCATCGGCTCGGCGATCGAGCATTTCGGCAAGCGCAAGAAGGGCGCCAGCCTGGTTGAAACGCTGGCGACGGCGTGTGGCGAGGACGTGGCGGCGCAATCGTTCGAAACCGTGCCGGTGGAGCACCATCTCGCCCATATCGCCAGCGCCTATTATGTGTCGCCGTTCGAAAGCCTGACCGCAGGATTTTCCTATGATGCGTCGGGCGATTTTTGCAGCGGCATGGCGGCGCGGTGCGAAGGCACGACGATCACCCCGCTGGGCAAGGGCTTGCTGCCGGACAGCCTGGGGTTTTTCTATACCGCCATGTGCCAGTTCATCGGCTTCGAACGCTTTGGCGAGGAATATAAGGTTATGGGCCTCGCCCCCTATGGTGAGGACAAATATGCCGATGAAATGAAGCGGCTGGTCACCTTGACGAATGACGGCTGGTTCAAGCTGGCGCCCGGTTATTTCGGCATGCACGACCCGTCGCGCAAGGACCGCACCGATGCGGGCCCCGATGAGCGTATCGTCGTGGCGCGGCATTATGAGGACCGAATGGCCGAGGTGTTCGGGGCGCCGCGCCAGCGGGAGGACCCGTTGACCCAGCGCGAGATGGATATTGCCCGATCGGCGCAGGTGCGATTCGAGGAGGCGGCGCTGCATTGCCTGAACATGCTGCACAAGCAGGTGCCGACAGGACAACTGGTGATGGCCGGCGGTTGCGCGCTGAACGGCGTCGCCAATGCGCGTATTTTGCGGGAAACGCCTTTTACCACGCCCTATTTGCAGGCGGCAGCGTCGGATGATGGTGCCTGTCTGGGGGCGGCCTATCATGTCTGGCACCAGGTGCAGGGCCGCACCGAACGTTATCACATGGAACATGCCGCCTGGGGGCCAGGCTATTCCGATGATCGCATCCGGAAAGTGGCGGAGAGTGCCGGTTATCCTTTGACGGTGTGCGCCGATGAGGATGAACTGGTGTCGGTCGCATCGGGGCTGATTGCCGACGGGCTGGTGACCGGCTGGTATCAGGGCCGCAGCGAATGGGGCCCGCGGGCGCTGGGTAATCGGTCGATTCTCGCCAACCCGGCGATTCTGACGATGAAGGACACCATCAACGCCAAGATCAAGCGGCGCGAAAGTTTCCGGCCGTTCGCGCCTTCGGTGCTGCGTGAGGATGTGCCTGTGTATTTCGAACAGGATGTCTACAGCCCGTTCATGATGCACGTCGTCAAACTGCGGCCGGAATGGCAGGGGCGGCTGCCGGCGATCACCCATGTCGATGGAACGGGGCGGTTACAAAGCGTCGATAAGGCGTCCAACGCCTTGTATCACAAGCTGATTTCGGCATTCAAGCAGCGCACTGGCATCGGCATGGTGCTGAATACCAGCTTTAACGAGAATGAGCCGGTGGTCGATACGCCCGAGCAGGCGCTGGCGTGCTTTGCCCGTACGGAAATGGATGCACTGTGTCTTGGCCGCTATATTTTGCGCAAAACTGTCGTTTGACGGGTCAGTGTCCAACTTTCTGGACACTAAAATGTGTTGCGATGAATTGACACACCCTATTGTTAGGCTAGCATAACAAGGCACGGGAAATGCGCGGGGGCGTGTAGGCGCTTCGATTTCTGGCCCTGAGTTTCGGACTCGCGGTGCTCGTGTGACGACAGGCGGCACCGATGGTGTCGACTGGCTGTGCGGCGGGCCTTTCGGCCGGTCGTTCGGCGATCATCGCAAGACGGAAAGGAGATCGCGCGATGGCAGATGATAATGACATGGTATATCCGACGGGCTTGACACCGAGACAGGCGGAGGAAATCCAGGACGGCCTTATGTGGGGCACCCGGATCTACTTCGGCATCGCGGTTTTTGCCCATATCCTGGCGTATATCTATACGCCTTGGCTTCACTAGGGGGATCGGACGATGAAAGAAGGTCGTATCTGGCTTTACGTCAGCCCCACAGTGGGTCTTCCGCTGTTCTTCCTGGCGTTCATTTCAGCAGCGCTGCTGGTCCATGCTTCGGTGTTGATGAACACCACATGGTTTGCCGGCTATTGGGAAGGTGGCTTCAAGGCGAAGTCCACCGCATCGGCAATGGCACCCGCAGCGGCGCCGGCACCGATGGCGGCTGCGCCTGTGGAAGCACCGCCTGCAAGCTGAGCTCCAAGGGGCTTGGCACCCTGGCGCCAGCCGGGGCGAAACCGAACGAGAGGCCGGAATCGCGAGATTCCGGCCTTTTTTTGGTTGGGAGCGGGGCAGGGCGAGGCCGTGGGGCGGGCCGCGAGCGACCCCGATCGGACCGGCAGTCGATCAGGGGGTGGCGGATTGCGGGCGTGAAGACGGGCGGGCGCGGAGCAGCGGCAGCATTGCCGCCAGCGTGACCAGCAACAGGATCAGTTCAAGGCCATAGACCAGCACATAGCCGCTGGCCTCTGCCGACCAGAGCCCGAGCGGCCGGCTGCTGCCGGTATCGCGGATAAGGCCGCCCAATGCCGCGCCGATGCCGGCGGCGGTGGCTTGCACGGCGCCCCAGCTGCCCAGCGCCAGCCCGACCTGTTCGCGCGGCGCAAAGTTCATGGTGGCGGTGAGCGTGCCATGCCCGAACAGGCCGGCGCCGAAACCGATCAGCAGCACGCCGATGACGAACATCGGCACCGATTGCGAGGGTGCGGCGAAGATCACCATCAGGAACGCCGGCAGGCCGACGAGCGCGCCGATTGTCGCCATGCGGAACGGATCATACCCCTTGCTGAGGATGCGCGAGGCCAGCGCAAAGCCGAGCAGGCCGCCGCCGGCAAAGGTGGCGGTGAGCTTTGTCGTATCGCCGACGCCAAGGCCTAGGATTTGCCCGCCATAGGGTTCGAGCAGGATATCCTCCATGCTGAACGCCAACGTGCCCAGGCCGACCGCGACCAGCCGGCGCATGGCGTGCGCTTCACCGATATAGCGGTCCCAGGCTTGCCGGAAACTGTCGCTCGATGCCGATTGCTGGACATTGGGGCGGCGGCCTTCCTGTTTCCACAGGGCGATGAAATTGAGCGCGATGGTGATGACCGCCGAGCCCTGGATGACCTGGATGAGCCGGCCGGCGGAGAAGTTTTCCAGCGCGGCGCCGAACAACAGGGCGGCGACGATCATGCCGGCGAGCAGCATGACGTACATCAGCCCGACGACATTGGGTTGCGATTCCAATGGCGCCTGATCGGTGGCGAGCGCCAGGCCGACGGTTTGCGTGATGTGGATGCCGGCGCCGACGAGCAGGAAGGCGATGGCGGCGCTGGCCTGGCCGACCCAGACCGGCGCGCTGGCCGATTGCCCGGCGCCGGCGAGCACCAGCAGCGCGAACGGCATCATGGCGAGGCCGCCGAACTGCACCATCGTACCCTTGTAGATATAGGGCACCCGCCGCCAGCCCAGCGCCGAGACATGGGTATCGGATTTATGGCCGATAAGCGCGCGGAACGGCGCAAACAGCAGCGGCAGCGACAGCATGACGCCGACGAGCGTGGCGGGGACCCCGAGCTCCACGATCATCACCCGGTTCAGCGTGCCGATGAGCAGCACCAGCGACATGCCGACGGACACCTGGATGAGCGACAGGCGCAGCAGGCGGCTGAGCGGCAAATCATCGGTGGCGGCATCGGCAAACGGCAGGTAGCGGGTGCCCCAGCCCATCCAGAGGTTCATCATCTTGCGGTTGAGCCCGCGCAGCGGTTTCGGGGGTTTTTGCCGTGTTGCCAATGTGATCGCGCCCCGCCCAGCTGAAATTGCCCGCGGCGGATTGCACCGCCTTTGCGTGGTCGCGAGTTTAGCCGCGCCGGGCGGGGTGACAAGCCAAATTGTCGCAGCCAGTGTCAGCCGGTTTGGTCAGGCCATTTCGTCAAATGCCCGCGATGCCTACCATTCAAGGCAGATCTTGCCGAAATGGGTGGCGGAGGCCTGCAGGCGGAAGGCATCGCCAATGGCTTCGAGCGGGAAGGTGGAATCGATCACCGGCTTGATGCCGTTGGCGGTGATGGCGCGCACCATTGCCTGTTGTTGTTCGCGGCTGCCGACCGTCAGCCCGTTGATGCGGACGTTGCCGCCCATGATCGCCGCCGTCGGCACATTGCCGGCAAAGCCCGCCAGCACGCCGATGAGCGCAATATTGCCGCGCAGCCGGCAGGCGGCGATGGATTGGGTGAGCGTCCCGGCGCCGCCGATTTCAACGACATGATCGACGCCCCGGCCATCGGTCAGTTTGCGCGCGGTTTCGCCCCATTTTTCGTCGGTTTTATAGTTGATGAGATGATCGGCGCCGAGTTTTTCGAGTCGTTGCAGCTTTGCATCGGAAGAGGAGGTGGCGATGACGGTGGCGCCGGCCGCCTTGGCGAGTTGCAGCGCGAAGATCGAGACGCCGCCGGTGCCCTGAACCAGCACGGTATCGCCCGGTTGCAGATGCGCCTCCACGAACAGCGCGCGCCAGGCGGTGAGTGCGGCGCAGGTGAGGGTGGCGGCCTGCGGGTGGGTCCAGCCCGGCGGGGCGTGGGTGAAGGCGGTGGCGGCATCGACGACTTCATCACGGGCATAGCCATCGGTGCGGTCGCCCGGCACGGCGACCATCTTGGCCGCTGTCGGATCGCCGCTGATCCACAGCGGGAAAAAGGTGGAAACGACATGGTCGCCGACGGCAAATTCGCTGACGCCTTCGCCGATTTCGACCACTTCGCCGGCGCCATCGGACATCGGGATGCGGCCTTCGGGGGTGGGGATGCCGCCGAGCACGACGATATAATCATGATAGTTGAGCGAGCTTGCGTGCAGCCTGACGCGGATTTCACCCTTGCCGACCGGCGGGGTTTCGACATCGCCGACGGTGAGATTGTCGATGCCGGCGGGGTGCATCAGGCGTATGGCGCGCATGGTCTGTTCTCCTGTTTCGATGCTGGATTAGCGATTGGTAACCTGCGCGTCGCCCCGCCGCTTATGGGAGGCACAGGTTATAGGAGGCACCGGGGTCTCAGGCAGCGACGCCGAGCACCGCTTCGCCGGCAACGGTGGTGCGGTGCATGACGCGCTGATGGCCGTCATAGCCGCCTTCGGCCAAGTGCAGCGTGCAGCGATTGTCCCACATCAGCAGCGTGTCGGCGGCCCAGCGGTGGCGGAAGATGAATTGCGGTTCGACGATGCGCTGGAACAGATGGCCGAGGATTGCATAGCCTTCGTCGCGGGTCATGCCTTCGATGCCGATGGTGTAGACGGGCGAGCAATAGAGCGCGCGGCGGCCGGTGACGGGGTGGACGCGGACCAGCGGGTGGACCTGCGTGGCCTCGGCAGCCTCACCGGTGATGATCTGCATGGTGCGTTTGGTGGTTTCGGTGGCGTAGATGCCATCGCGGCCATAGGGCAGCCGCGCCGAATGGACGGCATTCAGGCCGTCGCACAGGTGCTGGAAGGCCGGGGACAGCGCATCATAGGCGGCGGCGCAATCGGCGAAGAGCGTGTCGCCACCGACCGGCGGGATGGTCTGGCCGTGCAGGATGGTGGCGGCGGGGGGTTGTGGTTGAAAGCTCCAGTCGCTGTGCCATGCGGCGCCGAAATTGGGGGCGGTTTCATCGGCTTCACGCCGTAGCTCGAGGATGTGCGGGCGGCCGGGTAGCGGCTTGATGAACGGGTCTGCGCCGAATTCGCCGAATTGCAGGGTGAAGGCTTCCTGCGCATCGAGGCTGAGCGGTTGGCCGGGGAAGGACAGCACGGCATGGGCGGCCCAGGCGGATTTGACCGCGGCGAGCGTTTCGGGCGGCAGCGGGTGCGACAGGTCGAGGCCGGTGACGGTGGCGCCAAAGCCGCTGGGCTGGGGGGTGACGGTGATCGTCATTGGGCAAATCTTTCGGTGGCGCGGGCGTGCCAGGCGGTGAGCGCGGTCCGTTCGGCAGGGGTGGGCAGGCCGATCCAGGTGGCGAAATCCAGCGTGGTGAGCAGCACGATATCGGCCATGGTCGGGCGGTCGCCGGCCAGCCATTGCCGGTCAGCGAGGGCGGTATCGAACCAGGCCATGGAATCGGCGGCGCGGGCGCGGGCCTGTTCGGCCATGGCCGGGATCTGGACCAGCAGGTGCGCGGTGAATTTATGGCCGTGTTGCCAGAACAGGCCGACGAACGTCCATAGCGAGGTTTCGATGCGGCGGATCCACATATCGGTTTCGGCACGTTCCAGCGGTGTTGTGCCGAACAGCGGCGGCTGGGGGTGGAGTTCATCGAAATAGCGACAGATGGCGATGGATTCGGCGAGGATGGTGCCATCATCCAGTTCGAGGAACGGCACCTGGCCGCGTGGGTTCATCGCGATCACCTCGGCAGATTTGTGCTCGCGTTTGACCAGCGACAGGTTGGTCATCGGGATTTCCAGCCCCTTGGCGGCGAGGAAAAGATGGACGCGGCGCGGATTGGGGGCGGGATCGGGGGCGGTGAACAACATCATGGCTTGTGGCTCCTTGCGGTGGGATAATGCGCCTGAATTGCCATGTGGCGCACCCGCCAATTGAAGGGGGGCTAGGCCTTTGTCAGCCAAGCGGAGATGCGGGCGTGATCGGCGTGGCGGCCGGCGGCGTGGCCGGGCGCGGCCATGCGAGCGTCGCGCAGCGATTGCAGGGCAGCCATCAGCATATCGAGCGGCGGGCCGCTGGCGGTGATCTGTTCGAGGTGTCGGGCATCAAGGCCTGCCGAGGGTATGCGGATGAAGCGATCGACGAGCATGTCGTGGTGCTGGCGCGCGGTTTCGCCGAACAGCGCGCTGGTTTCGAGCAGCAGGCGGGCGTTGCGTTCAAGCGATTCGCTGCGCGGCCCTGTATCGATGGCGGTGAGCAGGCTGTCGAGCAGGCTGGGGTGCTGCATGGTGTGGCGCAGGCGCTGCTGGTCCTCGGGCGGCATGAACGGCAGCTTGTCGGTGATCATCTGGGCATAGGCCGGGTCGCGGGGGCTGGCGAGGCCGAGCAGCAGATCGAGTTCGTTGATGCCCGAAAAATCGCCGGCATTGGCGCCGCGAAATTCCTGCCGGCCGACGCGATAGGGCTTGTAATAGGGCCGCACGCTGAAGAAAAACCGATCGGTATCCAGCGTTGCAAACAGCCGGGCGTTGATGGCGATGACGTCGTGGAGGGCGGCGGCGGCGGCCTGCAGCTGCACATCGGCGACGGGGTTGGTGATGTCCAGCGGCAGGATGCGGTGCAGCGCATCGGCGGCGCGTTGCATGCATAATATGGCGCGGGCATTTTCATCGATGAACAGGAACTCGTCGGGCAGCGTGGTGAAGCTTTTGCGCACCCCGGCGATGGCGCGGTTGCGGGTGGCGAGATGGGCGGTGGCAAAGCGCGGTGCCATGCCGATGGCGGCGCCGGCCTGCAACGCCAATGACGAGGCGGCGGCGAGCGGCGAGCGTTGTTCGCGCGCCGGGTTGGTGATTTCGTGCCGGCGCAGCGCCGCCATGAACAGGCCGACATTGCCCAGCACGGCAAAGGCGCTATCGAAGCCGCCGCCGGTGTTGCCTTCATTGGCAAGTGCTTCGGCATGGGCGTTGCCTTCCGCAAGCAGCGCCGCCTTGATGGTTTCGCCGGTGCCTTCGACCCTGGCGCGGTCGCTTTGGGCGAAATACAGCGTTTCGAGCGCGGTGTTCATTTCGACAAAGTCGGTGCGAATCCAGTTGTCGAAGGCGTCGGCGATTTGGCTCACCTGCCATCCTTGTGTTGTGGCGGCGGTTGCGGCCGGACGGCGCGCCTCGCCGGCATAGGATTTCAGGGGCGCAATGGCCAGTCGCGCTTTATAACGCCCATGTTTCGCGCCACGGACGGGGCGATTGCCGGAGATATTGGACCGCATGATCGAAGCCGCCACTGCCCCGCCGCTTGCCGACACGGTGGCGATGATCGAACGGCTGGACGACCGGCTGCGCTGGTTGTCGGCCTGGACCATCCACAACGCCAACCATCTGCGCGACAGCCGCGACGGCATCAAGGTGGGCGGCCATCAGGCCAGTTGCGCATCGATGTCGACCATCATGGCCAGCCTGTATTTCGCGGCCCTCGGCCCCATTGACCGGGTGGCGGTGAAGCCGCACGCGGGGCCGCTGCTGCACGCCATCCATTATCTGATGGGCAACCAGAGCCGGGCGCAATTGGAGGCGTTTCGGGGTTTCAAGGGCGCGCAAAGCTATCCCAGTCGCACCAAGGATGCGATTCCGGTGGATTTTTCGACCGGCAGCGTCGGGCTGGGCGTGGCAGTGACGGCGTTTGCCAGCCTGGTGCAGGATTATCTGGTGGCGCATGGCGGGCTGGCGGCTGCGGAGACGGGCCGGATGATCGCGCTGATGGGCGATGCCGAGCTGGACGAGGGCAATATCTATGAGTGCCTGATCGAGGGCTACAAGCACGACATCCGGAATTGCTGGTGGATCGTCGATTACAACCGGCAGAGCCTGGACCATACCACTGCCGACCGCATGTTCCGGCGGTTCGACGATATTTTCGAAACCTGCGGTTGGCGGGTGATCACGCTGAAGCATGGCAAGCGCCAGCAGGCGGCGTTCAAGGAGCCGGGCGGCGCGGCGCTGGAGGCGTGGATCGACGGTTGCCCCAACGTCGATTTTGCGGCGCTGACCTATCAGGGCGGCGCGGCGTGGCGGGCGCGATTGACGGCGGATATCGGGGCGAAGCGCGGCGTTGCGGCATTGCTGGCGCGGCGCGACGATGCCGAACTGGCGCGGTTGATGACAGACCTTGGCGGGCATTGCGTCGAATCGCTGCTGGGCGCCTATGCCGAGGCGGCTTCTAGCGACCGGCCGGCGATGATCATCGCCTATACGGTGAAGGGCAAGGGCCTGCCACTAGCCGGACACAAGGACAATCATGCCGGACAGATGAACGCGCCGCAGATGGCGGCGTTGCGGGATTCGCTGGGCATTGCCGAAGGGCAGGAATGGGAACCCTGGGCCGGACTGGGGGATAATCAGGCGGCTGCGTTGCGGGCGTTCGTGGCCGCGTCGCCCGCAGCGAAGTTGCCGCGCGACCGCGGTTTTGGCGCGGTGCCGGTGCCGGCGATCGCGACGCCCGATGGGGCGGAACAATCGACACAGGCGGCGTTTGGCCGGGTGTTGCTGGAGATTGCCAAGGCCGGCGGGCCATTGGCGGACCGCATCGTCACGACATCGCCGGATGTGACGGTTTCGACCAATCTGGGGCCATGGGTGAATGCACGGGGGTTGTTTCGGCGCGGCGAGTTGGCGGATGTTTTTCGCGCGGCGAAAATCCCGTCCCCGCAGAAATGGCGCGGCGATGCGGCGGGCCAGCATATCGAACTGGGCATTGCCGAGAATAATCTGTTCCTGATGCTGGCGGCCGCGGGGCTGGCGGCGCCGTTGTTCGGGACCCGGTTGCTGCCCATCGGCACGGTCTATGATCCTTTCATCGCGCGCGGCCTGGATGCGCTGAATTATGCTTGTTACCAGGATGCGCGGTTCCTGCTGGTGGCGACGCCTTCTGGTTTGACGCTGGCGCCCGAGGGCGGGGCGCACCAATCGATCAACCCGCCGTTGATCGCCATGGGCCAGCCGGGGCTGACCATGTTCGAACCGGCTTATGCCGATGAGCTGGCGGCGTTGATGCAATGGAGTTTCGAGCATCTGCAGGCGGTGGATGGCGGTTCTGTCTATCTGCGGTTGACGACGCGCAATCTGGTGCAGCCGGTGCGCAGCGACGAGGCGTGGCGGGCCGGGGCGATTGCCGGCGGATACTGGCTGAAGCCGCCGGGGCCGGGGGCGGAGGCGGCGATAGTGGCGATGGGCGCGTTGCTGCCGGAGGCGCTGGCGGCGTTCGATGCGCTGGCTGATGATGTGCCGGGGCTGGGGTTGTTGAGCATCACCTCGCCCGACCTGTTGCACCGTGGCTGGAGTGCCAGTGGGGAAGCGCGTTGGCGGGGCGGGGCCTTGTCGCATGTCGAAACGCTGTTGTCGGCCTTGCCGGTGGGGGCGCGGCTGGTGACGTTGCTGGATGGATCACCGGCGGCGCTGTCGTGGTTGGGCAGCGTGCGCGGGCAGCGGGTGGTGCCGCTGGGCGTCGACCGGTTCGGGCAGACCGGGGACTTGCCCGACCTGTTCCGCGAATATCGGCTGGACAGTGACGCCATCATCGCCGCGATGGCGGATGCGCTGATTGATCGTTGAGGCGGGCGTTGAGGTCGATTGGCGGCAAAATTCTGTCCCGAATTCCGGGGATACAGGTCGCCGCGCCGTCTCGTTAGGATAGGGCTGGATCAATGCAGGATTTGGCCGGGCAATCGCCGGGCCGGGGGGAAATTTCATGTCCGGCGACCACCAGAAGCGCAAATTCTACATCATCGCCCACAACCCGAATACCGTTGACGATGCGTGCCAATATCTGCTGGCAGGCGCCAACGCGCTGGAGCCGGATATCTGTGTCAGGACCGACAATTTCTTTGTCACCCACGACCATTCGGCGTTTTCGAACCCGACCAATACCGAGCACGGCCTGATCGCCTATTTGCAGGGATTGCGACGATTCATCATCGCGCAGGGCAACAAAATAAACCTTGCGCTGATCATGTGGGACTTCAAGGACCCCGATGCCAAGGTGGATATCAACCTGTTCCTGAGTGTTATTCACGACAATTTCAGCAAATTTCCCGAATGCGCCGGCATTGCCATGGGCGTTACAGTCGGCAGCAAGAGTGATGTTGGTTATCTGACCAAATACAATGGGTTGATTCCCAATGTCGGGGTTGGCATCGATGAGGAGAAAGACCCTGTCGATGTCAGCAAGGTGTTCAAGGCGGGCAACAAGACCGCCTATTCCTATGCCAATGGCATTATCACCACGGGCATCAAGGCCGGCGTGTTCAATTCGATGCTGGCGGCCAAGGCGGTGCAGGCCGACGACATGGCGATGAAGCTGATCTACACCTGGGTGCTCGCCGATGCCGATGCCATGCGTGACTATCTGCAGATTCACATCGACGGTATTATCGTCAATCTGGGCAATGTCGCCAAGCTGAAGTCCATATTGGCGGAAAAGGATTTTGCGCCGCTCTATGAGCTTGCCAAAAAAGGCTATAACCCTTGGGGGGCACCCGCAATCCCGACTTATTATGCGCAGGTGCATACCGCCGATGTGTTCCTGGCCGGCACCGATGCGAAAATCCGGTTTGATCTGACCGGCACTGCCGGGATGCTTTCGACGACGTTGCCATCGAATTACAAGGATGTGCTCGAACAGGGCGCGGTCGATACGGTGAGTTTTGACGGCGCCAACATCGGCAAGGTGACAAGCCTGAAATTGACGGCGCTGACCAGCGACATCAGTTCCGACTGGCTGCCGTTGATGATCCGGGTTTCATCGAACATCGATTCGAATAAGGCGTTCTTCAACTATGGCCCGAACGATTGGGTGAAAAAGAGCGCGCCCATCAGCAAAGCGGCGGCATCGGCACCGGCCATCTAGCGACCCCGTGCGGGTGGCTGTCGGTAATGCCTTGGTCTTGCTATGGTTGATGCTGCGATGCGTGCAGCGGAGGCCAAGACCCGATGCCCAAGGCCCTGGAGATCGAGCTGAAGCTTGATGTCGATGCGGCGGGATTGCGCCGTATTGCCGACAGTCTGGCGGTGGGTGGCGACCAGGCGCCGGATGCAATGGCGGCGGTTTACCTCGATACGCCGGAACAGGGCCTGCGGGCGGCCGGGCTGACGTTGCGGGTGCGCAGCGAAAATGGCCGGCGGGTGCAGACGTTGAAGGGGCCGAGCCATGGGGCGGCCGGATTGCTGGCGCGCGATGAGTGGGAATGGCCGATCGACGGCGATGCTTCGCAGCAGGCAATGCTGGTGGAACCGTTGGAGACGCTGCTGCCGGCATTGCACTGCGATGTCGATGTGGCGGCGCTGGTGCCGCAGTTCCAGGTGAATGTTACGCGGCGGGTGTTCGATGTGCATGGTCAGGATGCGGATATCGAGATTGCCTGCGATGCCGGGGAGATTGTTGCCGCCGGGCTTCGCGCGCCGCTGTCGGAGGTCGAGCTGGAATTGAAGCGCGGCGACCCGGCGGCGCTGTTTGCGCTGGCCAGACGGCTGGACGATGTGGCGCCGCTGCGGCTGGGGGTGTTGGCCAAGGCGGAACGCGGTTACCTGCTGTGTGCCGGCCAAGCGGCGGCGGTGAAGGCTGCGCCGTTGGCGGTGAAGGCTGCGCCGTTGGCGCTGGCGCGCGACATGACGCCGGCGGCGGCGTTGCACGCCATTGCGAACAATTGCCTGGTGCAGTTTCGCCGCAACGAGGCGTTGGTGATGCGCAGCGGCGATATGGAGGCGGTGCACCAGTGCCGCGTCGGGCTGCGCCGGCTGCGCACGGCGCTGGGTGTGTTTGCCAGGGCATTTCCACGCGACCATGCGATCGGGCGGCTGCGTATCGATTTGCGGCGGGTGGCACAGCATCTGGCCATGCTGCGCAACCTTGATGTGTTGATCGAGCGCGGCATGAAGAAGGCGGCGGATGAGGCGGCGGACGAGGCGGCAGATCTGGCCTTTATGCAGCCATTGCGGAGAGCGCGAACCGCGGCTTTGGCGCGGGCGAAGATCGCGCTGGCGTCGCGGCCGGTGCGGCGCACGATGCTGGATCTGGCCGAATGGCTGGCGACCGGGCCGGATATGCGGGGCGGCGATACCGATGCGCGTATCCGGGCATTCGCGCGCGATTGCCTGGACCGGTTACGGCGGCGATTGCTGAAGCGCGGGCGACATTTTGCAACGCTGGACGATCCGGCGCGGCACCGCCTGCGGATAAGGGCAAAGCAGTTGCGTTATGCCAGCGAATTCTTCCGGAGCCTGTTCGATGGCGGTCGGCGATACCGGCAATTCATCGCGCCGCTGGCGGTGTTGCAGCGCCATCTTGGCGATTTGAACGATCGCGCCGTGGTGCCGATGGTGTTGGCCGATATGGGTTTTGTGGAAGGTATCGAGCCGATCGTGGCCTCGTTCGAGGCGCGGGCGGCGATGCTGGCGGGGGCGGAAACGGCGCTGTCTGCGCTGGCCGAGGTGCGGCCATTCTGGCGCGGCGGCAGGCCTTGATGGCGTCTGCCCATGTTCTTGTTTGGCGGGGCGCATGATGGTGATCCCCGGGCTTGATACGCTGCCTGGCCTTGATCGGCTGTACGTCACCAGCGAATGGGTGATCCGGCTGGCGATGGTTGCAGCTGTGCCGTTGCGGCGAACACCGCAGGCGGCGCGTAGTTGGCTGTTGCTGATCTTCTTTCTGCCGCTGCCCGGGCTGTTCCTGTATTCCGTGATCGGGCGGCCGCGCTTTCCGGCGTGGCGGGCGGAGCGTTTTGCCCAGCTGGCGCCGTTTTTCAGCGAGACCGCGGCGCGGCTGGGGCGAGTGGCAGCGTCGCATATCGAGCGTGATGCGAAGATTTTGCCGCAGCGAAGTGGCGCGACGGCCGGGCTGGTCAGGCAATTGGGCGGGTTTCCGGCGACGGGCGGCAATGCGGTTGAACTGTGCACCGATTACAACGCGACAATCGACCGGCTGGTCGCCGATATCGACGCGGCGCAGCGGCAGGTGCGCTTGCTGGTGTACATATTTTCCGATGACGCGACCGGGACGAAGGTGGTCGAGGCGCTGGGCAGGGCGGTGGCGCGCGGCATTGCCTGCCATGTGCTTTTCGATCCGGTCGGGTCGAACGCCTGGCTTTCGGAGATCAGGACAAAGCTGGCGACGACGGGCGCCGAGGTTCGCGAAAGCCTGCCGATGCGGCTGTTCCATTCCGGCACCAGGCGCGACATGCGCAACCATCGCAAACTTTTCCTCATCGATGGTGACATCGGCTATATCGGCAGCCAGAACCTGATCGATCAATCGTTCCGGCCGGGCATTTCCAACGAGGAAATGGTGGTGCGCGTCACCGGCCCGGTTGTAGCGGCGATGCAGGCGATTTTCGTTGCCGACTGGTTCCTTGAAACCGAGGTGATGATCGACACCGAAGTGGCGGTGCCACAGGCCTCGGGCACGACGACCGTGCAATTGCTGCCAAGTGGTGCCAGCTATCCGCTGGAGGGGTTCGAGACGTTGCTGATCTGGGCAATCCACAACGCCCGGCGGCGGGTGATCATCACCACCCCCTATCTGATCCCCGACGAAGTGTTGTTGAACGCCATGCGCACCGCCGTGCTGCGCGGGGTGACGGTGGACGTTATCGTATCAAAGGTTGTCGATATGTGGTTCGTGCGGCTGGCGCAGCGGTCCTATTATGAGGAATTGCTGGGCGGCGGCATCAACATCTATCGTTATGCCGGTTTTTTGCTGCATGCCAAGAATGTGTCGATCGACAGTGATTTTGCGGTGGTTGGATCAAGCAATGTCGATGCGCGATCCTTCACGCTGAACGAGGAGGTGAGTGCCATCCTGCGCGACGGCGCCATTGTTGCCGAGGTGGAAGCGGCGCAGCAGCGGGCGCTGGCCAACAGCGAACCGCTAGTGCTGGCGCAATGGCGGCAGCGACCGTTCGCGGCCAAGGTGCTGGAAGGGATTGCCCGGATGGTCAGCCCGCTGTTGTGACCGAGATCAAGATCGCCAGCTATAATATCCACAAGGCCATCGGCGCTGACCGGCGGCGCAGCCCCGAACGCATATTGGCGGTACTGGCCGAAATTGATGCCGATGTGGTGGCGTTGCAGGAAGCGGACCGGCGTTTCGGCAGCCGGTTGGCGGCGCTGCCACCCGAGATGATCGCCAGTCATACGCCGTATCGGCCGGTGCCGTTCGATATCAGGCCCGGCAGCCTTGGCTGGCACGGCAATGCCATATTGGTGCGCCGCGGGCTGAATTTGGGCCATCATCGCCATTTGCACCTGCCCTGTGTGGAGCCGCGCGGCGCTGTGCTGGCCGAAATCGAGACGCCGGGCGGCCTGTTGCGGCTGGTATCGATGCACCTCGATCTGTCGGGCCTGCGACGGCGCCACCAGGCGCGGGCGATCATGGCGCAGATCAATGCGTTGGCGCCGCTGCCGGGCGTGTTGCTGGGCGACATGAACGAGTGGCGGCAGCGCGGCGGCTGTCTCGATGAGTTCGACAAGGGGTATTTGCGCGCCGCCGCGGGGCCGAGTTTTCCGGCGCGGCAGCCGGTGATGCGGCTGGACCGGATCTTTGTCGATGCGCGCATCCGATTGATCGAGGCGGGCGTGCACAGGACCCCGCTGGCGCAGATGGCGTCGGACCATCTGCCGATCTGGGCGCGGTTGGCCCTTTAGGGCGCAGGATTACGCAGCGAAGCGGCGGCTGGTGCCAGGGTGCCCAGATTCTTTGCGTACCCAGAATCTTTGCGTACCCGGAGTCTTTGCGTACCCGGAATCTCGGCGTGCCCGAAATGCCGGGCAGGGCCCAATCCCTGCCTGCGTAGAATCCCTGATTATCGACACCGATCGACGCTGCCATCATCGTCGCTATCGGATCAGCTTTTTCTGGATGCGCTTCTGTCGGTGGGAGTGCGGGGCGCTACGTTTCGGCGCTGCGAAGGCAGGCACTAAATCGGGGATTGGACTGGGCGGCAATGCGGGACATTCTGGTACTGATGCACGATGACGCTGGGCAGCAAGCGCGCTTTCAGGCGGCGCTGGATGTTACGCGTGCGCTTGATGGGCATTTGACCTGTCTGGATGTGGCCCTGCAGCCAGAGCCAGAGCCGCTTGCGGCCGATTGTGGCAATGACTCTGGCCATGGCTCAGCTACGACGATGCTGGTTGAG
This sequence comes from Sphingomonadales bacterium, assembly GCA_038217075.1. GTDB lineage: Bacteria > Pseudomonadota > Alphaproteobacteria > Sphingomonadales > Sphingomonadaceae > Sandarakinorhabdus. Next base: position 5,565 of record JBBQPR010000019.1, on the reverse strand, counting down.
GGGAGGCACGTCGATGCCGACAACAGCGCGCATTCCAGCGGGCATTTTCAGGCGCGGCTGTGCCGGGAAGACATGTTGTGGGACTGGATTGATGCCATCGACGATTTTGCGCCATGCCTGCGCACTGCCTCTGATTTGAGCGATCTGATCGTCGTCAACCGCAAGCTGCATGGTGAATGGGCGCCCGATATGCTGGGTGTGGCGGGTGATACCGTCGTACGGTCCGGCACGCCGTTGCTGGCGGTGCCCGGTCAGGCGCGGCGGTTCAATGCCGCCGGCAAGGTGCTGGTGGCGTGGAACGGTTCCGCCGCCGCGGCGGCGGCGATGCGGGCAGCAACGCCGTTGTTGCGACTGGCCAGGCGGGTTGAAATCGTCGAGATCATCGATCGCGACGTCGCTGGATCAGCGGCCGATGCCGTGGCATATCTGGAACGTCATGGCATCCACCCGACGATCCGGCGTGAAACCGCAGGAGGTCGGGCAGCCGGCGATGTGCTGGCGGCATTGGCCGAAGACGGCGGCTATGCCTGTGTCGTGATGGGTGGTTTCGGGCACCGACAGTTTCTGGACAAGGCGTTCGGTGGTGTGTCGCGGCGGCTTCTGTCGGACTGTAACGTGCCGATTTTCATGGCACATTAATGGTTCGGGCTGCGGTGGTGGTTCGGCGGATGCGCCGATGGCAACCGGGCCTGCTTTGCGGCGCGCTGTGCCAGGGGTTTGCAGCAAGGGTGTGACGGAGATGATGCGGTTGAGGGCGCGAGCAGCCGAGGCGAGGATACGGGTATTCAGCCCAGAAAATCGGCTTGTGCTGGGGCTGGTAACCTTTGCGCTGACGCTTGCGACCCAGGCATTTGCACAACTGTGATCGGCTCGCTGATGGGGGGACAAGCTTGTTATACTATTGTTAATGTTGTATCTATTTCCCGAAGCAGCGTGGCGGCTACATCGCGGCGAGGCCGATGGCGTGCGAAGGCGTTTTGCACGCTTCCTGCCGCGCCTGCGTCGAGGATACTGAATATGCCAGCGACAGGAGTAGCGACGGGGCCATCAACTGGGCCAGCGAACAGGCTGGTGCACCTCGTCGATGATGAGGAGGCAATTCGCAAGTCGGTAGGCTTCATGCTTCGCACCAATGGCTACAAGGTCCAGACTTGGGAAAGCGGCGAGGCATTTCTGAAAATGGCCAGGGCGGTTGATTCGGGCTGTGTTGTGCTGGACGTGCGCATGCCGGGCATGGACGGTCTGACAGTGCAGCGGGAATTGCGCACCAGGGGTGTGACATTGCCGGTGATCGTGATCACCGGCCACGCCGACATCGGGTTGGCGGTGCAGGCGATGAAGGCGGGCGCGATTGATTTCATCGAAAAACCGTTCGAAAAATCCGTGTTGCTTGGCGCCATCGATGCGGCGCTAGATCGAATCGACGACATGGCAATGCACGAAACCCGCGCGGCGGCGGCGGCTGTGCGGCTGGGCCGGCTGACGCCGCGCGAAAGTCAGATATTGCTGGGGCTGGCGGATGGTCTGCCCAACAAATCCATCGCGCATGATCTGGGCATCAGCCCGCGTACGGTAGAAGTGCACCGCGCCAATCTGATGAGCAAGCTGGGCGCACAGAGCCTTTCGGAAGCGCTGCGCCTGGCTTTTGAAGCCGGCATCGGTTTTGACCCGGATGGAGGCGAGAAAGCATGACGTTCCGGCCTTTTCGTGTTTTTGGGCCGTATCGCCAAAATTGCGGAACGATGGAGGACCAGCGGATGATAGAGGAACCGCTCGAGTCACTGCTATATGTGAGTGTATCTACAGTGCCGGACGCTGATCGCCGGACCGAAGTGACCCGCATCGTGGCGCAATCCCTGGTGCGCAATGCGAAGATCGGCGTGACCGGCGCCTTGATGTCCACATCGCGATATTTCGCCCAGTTGCTGGAGGGCGCCGTGACGGCCGTCGAGCCGTTGCTGGCGCGGATTGTGCTGGATGTGCGCCATCGCGGCCTGATTGTGTTGCGCCGCCGGCAACTGGTTGATCGCCAGTTCGTCGGTTGGTCGCTGGTCTATTCCGGGCGCTCGTCCACGTTGGATGACATGTTGCAGGGCCTGATGCGGACGGCGGATGATGCTGCCGTGGACGCCCTGGAGGCCGTGATGAGGGCATTGGCGGTGCCGGTTACGGATTAGGATCAGGAGCTGATGCTGGATTGACCGTTTACCGCACTGCCGGGCATGACGTGAATATGGGCGGCAATCGTACCAATTTGAGGCTATTGTCGGGCCAAGAGTGCTGCGTCCGCTACAAGATGGCGTGGTATCGCCCAACATGGCGGCCGTCGTGCCGCAATCGGGGAGACTGACCATGGGCCGCAATGCCAACGTGACCGGGCGCGTCAAAAGCCTTGGCGCCGGCATCGGGTCGGCACGGTTGGTCGATCGCTGCCTGATGCCCATGGCCACGCTGCTGATTTTTGAACGAGGCCCATGCCGAGCCTCAGTTGATCGTGCCACATCTTGAGGACCATGCGATGATCGAAGATTCTCATCTCGCCGCATCGATGGTGCAGGTCTCAGCGGCGCTGGCCGATCCGGCGTTGCGGCCGGTCGTACGCAGTTTCTTCGACGAGCCAACTTTTACTGCCACCCATGTCGTGCACGATCCGGCCACGCGCCGTGCGGCGATCATCGACAGCGTGATGGATTTCGATCCGGCATCGGGCCGCACCTCCACCGTTTCGGCAGAGGCTGTAGCGGCCTATGTCGAAGGGCTTGGCCTGTCGGTCGATTGGCTGTTGGAAACCCATGCCCATGCCGATCATCTGTCGGCGGCGCCCTGGTTGCAGCAACGGCTGGGCGGGCAGATCGGCATCGGTTGCGAGATCGTTCAGGTGCAGGCGGTGTTTGGATCGCTGTTCAACGAAGGCGAGGTGTTTCGCCGTGACGGATCGCAGTTCGATCATCTGTTCGATGATGGCGAGCGGTTTGCGATCGGCGGGCTGCCGGCGATTGTGCTGCATGTGCCGGGGCATACGCCGGCCGATATCGCCTATGTGATCGGCGATGCGGCCTTTGTCGGTGATACGCTGTTCATGCCGGATTACGGCACCGCCCGGGCGGATTTTCCGGGTGGGGATGCGCGCACCCTGTTTCGATCGATCCGGCGCTTGCTGAAACTGCCTGGCGCGACGCGGGTATTCCTGTGCCATGATTACAAGGCACCGGGGCGCGAGGGGTTTGTCTGGGAAACGACGATCGCTGCCGAAAGCGAGGGTAATGTGCATGTGCGCGACGGGGTGGCCGAGGATGCATTCGTGACGATGCGCGAGGCGCGCGACACGACGCTGGGCATGCCGCGGCTGATCCTGCCTTCGATACAGATCAACATGCGCGCCGGGCATCTGCCGGAACCGGAAGCCAATGGCACCCGCTATCTGAAGCTGCCGTTGAACCTCTTGTGATCGCGCTCGATGCGACGCAATATTTACTGGGTGGCCTGTCGGGCGTGCTGGTCGGCTTTGTTCTGGGGCTGGTTGGCGGGGGCGGCTCCATCCTTGCGGTGCCGCTGATTGTTTATCTGGTCGGCGTGAAAAGCCCGCATATCGCTATTGGCACCAGTGCGATGGCGGTGGCGGTCAACGCAGCGACGGGCCTGATCGGCCATGCCCGGGCGCATACGGTGAAGTGGCGATGCGCCGCTATCTATGCCGGGGCCGGGGTGATCGGCGCGTTCTTTGGATCGTCGCTTGGCAAGGCGTTCGATGGGCAACGGCTGTTGTTCCTGTTCGCGCTTGTGATGGTGGCGGTCGGCATATTGATGCTGCGCGGGCGCAGGCAGGCGGGCGACCCTGATGTGCAGCTAACGCGCGAGAACGCGCCGGCAATCATGGGTTTCGGCCTTGGCACCGGGCTTTTTTCGGGCTTTTTCGGCATTGGCGGCGGCTTTTTGATCGTGCCGGGGCTGGTGGCGGCAACCGGCATGCCGATGTTGAACGCGGTCGGATCGTCGCTGGTGGCAGTGGCGGCGTTCGGCATGACGACGGCGCTGAATTATGCACTGTCGGGACTTGTCGACTGGCCGCTGGCCGGGGTGTTCATCCTTGGCGGGCTCGTCGGGGGCCTGGGCGGATCGGGCGCGGCGCGGCGGCTGTCGGCGCGAAAGGGCATGCTTACCAACGTGTTCGCTGCGCTTATCTTCATCGTCGCAGGGTATATGCTGTGGCGCAGCGCCGGCGCGATATTCAGTTAAGGGGTGGTGGCAACCATATTGGCGCCGACAAAAGCCGAAGATTTGTGATGTGGGTTGCGTTGTGCGGGTCCATCCCCTAGGGGTTTCGGCGTTCGGGGAGTGGCGCAGCCTGGTAGCGCATCTGGTTTGGGACCAGAGGGTCGCAGGTTCGAATCCTGTCTCCCCGACCATTTTTATAATACCGAATAATATCAATAGGTTAAATAGCGCTAGCTAACCTGCGGCGTAACAGTCTAACGTAGCAGTTGCCGTAACAGTCTTACCACCCTGTGGGTCGTAAAAAGTGGAATTCGACCCCCGTGCCTAGCGCGCCTCTCAGTCCTAAGGCGAAACGCTCAAGAGACAGGCAAATTGCTCTTATAATTGAACAAAATCTAAATCTAGGAGCGGCTCGCTTAGCCGCTTGGGGGCTACCACCAAACCCCCTAACAGTAGTGAGTGGAGAGCTTGATAAAACAGAAGAATCAAGTCTCTTTCCGCTGTGGAGGGATTCCAACGGAAATGCTCTTCCAAGATGGTCTGACCTATCTGATTGGATGAAGGTGAGAATGGCTATTTTAGCGATGTGGAGCTATGAGTGCCTAACCTTTCACGTGAACTTACACCCCGATCTTGAAACGTCGCTTTGCACCGCTGGTCGAGATCCTTGCGTAGTCTTCAGGGATCGCTTGAGAGTGGAACTTCGGAAATCGGGGCAAGGGCAACACGAGCATCTTTTCGTCATGGAAAGTTTCGCCAAAGACCGAAAAACGCCTGTCCGCCTTCATATCCACGGAGCTGCATTCGTCGAGAAGGCCGGTGACGAGGAGACTCTGGAACGCGCTGCATTCAGAGCCGCAGGGCAGGGCGTTGGCGGTCGAACAACTAGGGCACGTGCTTACCACGCCAAGCGCTACTGGGGCGGCGGACTTCGGTTCACTGACTATATTTTCAAGGTGATAGATCTGCCCGACGCGCGGCTGCCCGGCAAGCGTATGTGTATGACCCGAGACATGATCCAAGGTGCACGGGAATTCTATGAGTTTGCAGCGTTTGGTTATGACGCCGGCGCGCGCGGCCGAACAAAGCGTGGCACGATGGTCGCATTGCCTTAGTTTACCGTCGCTGAGCCACCGTCTTGCTCTCGGCTCCGCATATGACTTTGGTTTGGAGCAAGGGTGGCTCAGAGACACCCGCTAGGCGATCACCATTGTTCCCCGTCAGCACCTATGGCCCATAATTGGGGTTGAGATTTAAGGAGGGATTGGTTCTCGTCGTAGTGACGAAGGAACGAAGATGAGAACCAGTCCCTCAAACTCGAAATTGCCTACCAAGAAGCCTGCTGAGCAG
>JBBQPR010000018.1:0-41330 GCA_038217075.1 Sphingomonadales bacterium | reverse complement strand
CGGCGTGCCGGTGCCGGTGCCGGCGCAGGTGGCACATCTGGCGGCGATGACCCGGGCGGCCGGGTTGCAGGGCATCGTCTGTTCGGGGGCGGAAATTGCCGCCACCCACGCCGCCTGGCCCGAAGCGATGATCGTGGTGCCCGGGCTGCGGCCGGCGGGCAGCGATGCGGGCGACCAGAAGCGCGTATTCACGCCGCGCGCCGCGCAGGATCTGGGGGCATCGGTGCTGGTCATCGGCCGCCCGATCACCGGCGCTGCCGATCCGGGCATGGCGGCGGCGGCGATCGCCGAAACGCTCAGATGACGGAAATAAAGATCTGCGGGCTGTCGACCGCCGACAGCGTCGATGCGGCGGTGGCGGCCGGCGCCGATTATCTGGGGTTCAACTTTTTCCCCAAAAGCCCGCGTTACATCGATGCCGACAAGGCGGCGGCGCTGGCGGCGCGGGTGCCATCCCATGTCGCCAAGGTGGGAATTTTCGTCGATCCGGATGACGCTGCGCTCGATATGGCGTGCGCGGCGGCCCGGCTGGATGTCGTTCAACTGCACGATGTCGCCGACCCCGCGCGGATCAGCGCCATCGCCGCGCGCCATCGCCTGCCGGTATGGGCGGTCGTATCGGTGCAGGGCAGCGCCGATGTGGCATCGGGTCTCCGTTTCAAGGGCGCCGCCGATCGCTTGTTGTTCGATGCCAAGACGCCTAAAGGTGCCGACCTTCCGGGCGGCATGGGGCTGCGCTTCGACTGGCGATTGCTGGCGGGCGTCAGCCAATTTGGCCTGCCCTGGGGGCTGGCCGGTGGCCTTGACCCGCACAATGTTGCCGAGGCCATTGCGGCCACCGGCGCGGCGCTGGTCGATGTGTCATCGGGGGTCGAGACGGAACCGGGCGTGAAATCGATCGACAAGATCAGGGCATTCATCAAGGCGGCAAAGGCGGCATGAACGTACACACTCCATCCCTGCGCAGCGGCCCCGACGCGCGCGGCCATTTCGGCGAATTCGGCGGGCGTTATGTCGCCGAAACGCTGATGCCGCTGATCCTTGATCTGGAAAAGGCCTATCGCGCCGCCCAGGCAGATCCGGCGTTTGCCGCTGAATTCGATTATCTCATGAAATATTACGTCGGCCGGCCCAGCCCGCTTTATTATGCAGAACGGTTGACCGAACACTTGCGCGAGGTCGCAAAGGCCAATGGCCAGCCGGGCAATGGCGCCAAAATCTATCTGAAGCGCGACGAGTTGAACCATACCGGCGCGCACAAGATCAACAATTGCATCGGGCAGATCCTGCTGGCCCGCCGCATGGGCAAGACCCGCATCATCGCCGAAACCGGTGCCGGCCAGCATGGCGTGGCGACGGCAACGGTGGCGGCGCGGTTCGGCCTGCCCTGTGTCATCTATATGGGTGCCCGCGATATCGAGCGACAGGCGCCCAATGTGTTCCGCATGAAGCTGTTGGGCGCCGAAGTGCGGCCGGTGGAATCGGGTTCCAAGACGCTCAAGGACGCAATGAACGAGGGGCTGCGGGACTGGGTGACCAATGTCCACGATACCTTCTACATCATCGGCACCGCGGCCGGCCCGCACCCCTATCCCGAGCTGGTTCGCGATTTCCAGAGCGTGATCGGCAAGGAAGCCCGCGAACAGATCGTCGAAGCCGAGGGCCGCTTGCCGGACCTGCTGGTGGCGGCCATTGGCGGCGGTTCCAACGCCATCGGGCTGTTCCACCCGTTTCTGGATGATGCCGATGTGAAGATGGTCGGCGTCGAGGCGGCTGGCCATGGGCTTTCGACAGGCGAACACGCCGCATCGCTGGTCGGTGGCCGCGCCGGGGTGCTGCACGGCAACAAGACCATGTTGCTGCAGGATGAGGACGGCCAGATCTCCGAGGCACATTCGATTTCGGCAGGGCTGGATTACCCTGGCATCGGTCCGGAACATGCCTGGCTGCACGCCATCGGTCGGGTGGAATATCAGTCCGCCACCGACAAGGAAGCACTGGAGGCGTTCAAGCTGTTGTGCCGCGTCGAAGGCATCATCCCGGCGCTGGAACCGGCGCACGCGCTGGCGGCGATCACACGGATTGCCCCGACCATGGCGGCAGACCAGATCATCGTCGCCAATCTGTGCGGGCGCGGCGACAAGGACATCTTCACCGTGGCCGAAGCGCTGGGGGTGACGCTTTGAGCGACCGGCTCTCCACCCGTTTCGCCGCCTGCGCCGCCGAAGGGCGCGCGGCGCTGGTCACTTTTGTGACCGCGGGCGATCCGGACCTCGCCACCTCTGCCGATGTCGTGAACGCGCTGGTCGCCGCGGGTGCGGACATCATCGAATTGGGCATGCCGTTCACCGATCCGATGGCCGATGGCCCGGCGATTCAGGCGGGCAATCTGCGCAGCCTGGGCGGCGGCACCAAATTGCGCGATGTGCTGGCCATGGTCGCCGCGCACCGCCGCAGCGATGATGCGACGCCGATCATCCTGATGGGCTATTTCAACCCGATCCTCGCCTATGGGCCAGAACGGTTCGCCGCCGATGCGCGGGCCGCCGGGCTGGATGGCACCATCGTTGTCGATCTGCCGCCCGAGGAGGCCGATGAACTGGTGCCGGCGCTTTCGGCGCATGGACTGCACCTGATCAGGCTGGCGACGCCGACGACCGATGCGGCGCGGCTGCCAAAGGTTCTGGATGGCGCATCGGGGTTCCTTTATTATGTCGCGGTGGCCGGGGTGACCGGCGCCAATGCAGCGACGCCGGCCGATGTCGCCGAGGCGGTGGCGCGGCTGAAGCGTTCGACCACACTGCCGATTGCCGTCGGGTTCGGGGTGCGCACGCCCGAACAGGCGGCAGCGATTGCAGCGACCGCGGATGCGGTGGTGGTGGGTTCGGCGATCGTCGATACCATTGGCGCTGCGGCCGCCGAACGGGCCAATGACATTCCGGCGCGCGTCGGCGCACTTGTCGCCGGGCTGGCTGCGGCGGTGCGATCCGCGCGCAAGAAGGATGAAGCCGCATGAGCTGGTTGACCCGCACCCGCCAACAATTGACCGGGTTTTTGTCGCGGCGCGAGACGCCCGACAATCTGTGGACCAAGTGCCGGGATTGCGGCGCGATGGTCTATACCAAGGAATTCGACGAAAACCTGTCGGTCTGCCCGCGCTGCGACCATCATGAACGCATCGGCCCCAAGCGGCGGTTTGCCCAGATCTTCGATGGTGAATCGACACCGGTGGCGGTGCCCAAGGTCGTCGAGGACCCGCTGAAGTTCCGCGACCAGAAACGCTATGTCGACCGGCTGCGCGCCGCCAAGACCGCCACCGGCGAACCCGAGGCGATGACGGTACGCGACGGCAGCATCGGCGGCGTCCGCGCCATCGTTGCGGTGCAGAATTTCGCCTTCATGGGCGGTTCCATGGGCCTTGGCGTAGGCGAAGCGTTCCTGGCCGGTGCGCAGTCGGCAGTGGCGGCCGGCGTGCCGTTCGTGGTGTTCACCGCGGCGGGCGGCGCGCGCATGCAGGAAGGCATTCTCAGCCTGATGCAGATGCCGCGCACCACCGTGGGCGTCGCCGAATTGAAGGAAGCCGGCCTGCCCTATGTGGTCGTCCTCACCGATCCGACGACCGGCGGCGTCACGGCGAGCTATGCCATGCTGGGCGATGTGCAGATTGCCGAGCCGAACGCGCTGATCGGTTTTGCCGGGCAACGGGTGATCGAGCAGACCATCCGCGAGAAATTGCCCGAAGGTTTTCAACGCGCCGAATATCTGCTGGCGCACGGCATGATCGACATGGTCGTGCACCGCCGGGAACTGAAGGACACGCTGGCGCAATTGCTGGGGCTGTTGACGGCGCGGCGGGCGGCGGCGTGAAGTCGCTGCCCGGCAGGAGATTTTGCAGGTAATGGCGACGACCGGGGCGAGGATGGAGCGGGCGCGGTCGGATGACCCGGTGCTCGATGCGCTGTTGCAGGCGGCGTTTGCGCTGCATCCCACCGAAATCGACCTGTCGCTGGACCGGCTGGAGCGGCTGTTGTCGCGGCTGGGCAACCCGCACCGGAAGCTGCCGCCGGTGTTCCATGTTGCGGGCACCAATGGCAAGGGTTCGACCTGCGCGTTCCTGCGCGCCTGCCTGGAGGCTTCGGGGCGGCGGGTGCATGTCTATACATCGCCGCACCTGATCCGGTTCAACGAACGCATCCGCATCGCCGGCAAGCTGATCGAGGATGAGGCACTCGCCGAATTGCTGCGCGAGATACTGGCGCGCAACGGTGGCCAGCCGATCACCTTTTTCGAACTGACGACGGCGCTGGCCTTCCTCGCCTTTGCCCGCGAACCCGCCGATGCCTGCATCATCGAGGTCGGGCTGGGCGGGCGCATGGACGCGACCAACATCATCGCGGCGCCGCTGGTCACCGGCATCGCGCAGCTGGGTCTGGACCATCAGCAATGGCTGGGATCGACGATATTGGAGATTGCCCGCGAAAAGGCCGGCATCGCCAAAAAAGGCGTGCCGATGGTGGCATCGCGCTATTCCAAGCCGGTGACGGCGCGGATTGCCGAAGTGGCGGGCCTCGCCGGTGCGCCGCTGCACATTCGCGGCGATGATTGGGACGCGGTGCTGTACGAAGGCGCGTTGCATTATCGCGATGGCGCCGGGCGATTGACGCTGCCGCTGCCGCGGCTGGCGGGGCCGCACCAATTGGACAATGCCGCGCTGGCGGTGGCGATGCTGCGGGCGCAAAGCCTGTTGCCGCACGGCCTGCCGATTCCCGAAGGGGCGCTACGCGCCGGCATGGGCTGGGCAGAATGGCCGGCGCGGTTGCAACGGCTGGACCCCGGCCCGTTGCTGGCGCGGTTGCCGGCGGATTCGGTGCTGTTCATCGATGGCGGCCATAATCCGGCGGCCGGGCGAGCGCTCGCTGATGCGTTCCGCGAGCATGTGCTGGAGGAACGGCCGTTTTACCTGGTGGTCGGCATGCTGGCGGTGAAGGATGCCACAGGTTTTCTGAAGACGTTTTCCGGGCGGGCGACGGCGGTTTATACGGTGCCGGTGCCGGGCCATGATTGCCATTCACCCGAGGATCTGGCGCGGGCAGCAAGCGAAGCCGGGCTGCCGGGGATTGCCAGCACGGACACAGCAGCGGCGCTGGCGGAAATCGCCCGCGGCGCCGACCGGGCGCGACCGCCGGTGGTGCTGGTGACGGGGTCGCTTTATGTCGCCGGGGATGCGCTGGCGGCGAATGGGCAGGGCGTGGCTTAGGTCGCAGCGCCGCGAGCGCGTAACGACGTTACGCGCCGACAGGCGCAAGACCGGCCGGCGGGGCGGCCGGGAAACCCCGCCGAACCCGTCCGACGCCAGCATGGGCTTTGCCCATGCCCTTGCCCCTTCGCTCTCGTTGAAGGTTGTGCATAACCCCTAAACGCAGCCACACCCTCACCCGGCGCGCTGGCGCGCGTCTCGGCTCTCCCGCAGGCGGGAGAGGGGCGCACGTCCCTACCGCAGGCTCGCCAGCGCCACGCCACCATCCACCGCGATCGTTTCCCCCACCACATAATTCCCGGCGTTGCTGGCAAGGAAGATCGCCGTCCCGGCCAGATCTTCGGGCACGCCGATCCGCTTGCTGGGGATATAGCCCGCAACCACTTCGCCATTGTCGCGCGCGGCGGTGTTCATGTCCGATGCAAAGGCGCCGGGTGCGATGGAGGTGACGTTGATGTGGTCCTTGATGAGCCGCGCCGCCATGCGGCGGGTAAGGTAGATCAGGCCCGATTTTGAGGCGTGATAGCTGTAGGTATCGAGCGGGTTGAGCCGCAGCCCGTCGATGGACGTGATGTTGATGACCTTGGCCGGTTGCGCCGGCGACGCAGCGGCCTTCAATTGCGGGTGCAGCGCCTGGGTGAGGAAGAACGGCGATTTCAGATTGAGGTCCATGACCTTGTCCCAGCCGAGTTCGGGAAATTCCTCGAACGGCGCCGCCCAGGCGGCACCGGCGTTGTTGACCAGAATGTCGAGTTTGGACTCGCGCGCGGCAAAGGCGGCGGCGAGCGCCTTGCAACCGGCAACGGTGGAGACATCCTGCGGCAGCGAATGGCAATTGGGGCCGAGTTCGGCGGCGGTGGCGTCACAGGCAGCGGCCTTGCGCGACGAGATATAGACGGTGGCGCCTTGCGCGATAAAGCCTTCGGCGATGCTGCGGCCAAGGTTGCGCGAGCCGCCGGTGACCAGCGCGACGCGGCCCTTCAGGGAGAACAGGCTGCTGAGGTCCATGGGGTCATTCCATCCGGTTGTTGGGTTCCGCCCACCAGATGGCCCTGTTTTGCCTCGCCCCCAACTGGCGTTTTGAGTCGGCCGGTGCGGTTCCGCTATTTTTCGCGAAAGGCATTGTCGCGCAGCTTGCTCATCGGGGTGAGCAGGTAGCTGAGGATCGAGCGCTTGTGGCCGATGACATCGACTTCGGCCATCATGCCGGCGCCGATGGGCAGCGGCGCGCCATCCTGCGCACGCAGCGCCGCCTGCATGGTGCGGACGCGGATGGTGAAATGGCTTTCGCCGGTGCGTTCGTTGACGATGGCATCGGGGGAAATGCGTTCGACCACGCCTTCAAGCGCGCCATAGACCGAATAATCATAGGCGGTGAGCTTTACCGTGGCGCGCTGGCCGGGGTGGATGAAGGCAATGTCGGCGGGTTTGACATCGGCCTCCACGACCAGCGCGTCGTCTTGCGGCACGATTTCCACCAGCGGTTCGCCGGCCCGCACGCTGCCGCCGATGGTGGCGACAAGCACGCGGTTGACGGTGCCGGCGATGGGGGCGCGGACCTGGGTGCGGGTCAGCCGGTCCTGCGCCGCGGGCAGGCTGGCGCCCTGCCCCGCCAATTCGGCGCGGGCCATGGTCAGCGCCTCCACGGCCTGGCTGCGATAGCGTTCGCGGACGGCGTAAAGCCCCGATTGCGCCTCGGTTACCGCGCTGCGGGCGCGGGATACGGCGAGTGCGGTGCCGGCAGCGGCGCCGCGCGCCTGGGCCTGGGCGGTTTCGGCGCGCATCAATTCGATGCGCGGTTCGATGCCCTTGGCGACCAGCGGCGCGATAAGCTGGACTTCGCTGTCGGCAGCGGCGGCACCGAGCGCGCGGGTGCCGGATTCGATTTCAGCCTGGCCAAGCCCGCGCCGGGCCTGATCGAGCTTTGCCGATTCAACCGCCGATGCGGCAGACAGATCGGCGAGGCGGGCCGACCAGAGCGCGCGTTCCGTGGCGACGAGCAGCGGCGCGCGGGCGGCAAGGTCGGCGGGGAACAGCGGGGCATGGCCCGACACTTCGCCCTGCAACCGCGCGGCGCGGGCGACGAGCGCGTCATAGGCTTCGCTGGTCTTGCCGAATTCGGCGGTGAACTGGGTGCCATCGAGCTGGACGAGCGGTTGCCCCGCCGCCACATGCATGCCGGCGCGCACCAATATCGCCTTTACCCGGCCACCTTCAAGATTGGAGACGATCTGCAACTGGCGGGACGGGATAACCCGGCCGGTTGCCGACGCAACCTCGTCGACCTGTGCCAGCGCCGCCCAGAGCAGCAGCACCGCGGTGAGGCCGATAATGATCCACAGCAACAGGCGCGAGACCTGCGACGGTTCGATGTTGTCGGGCAGCGATTCGACGGTGGCGGCGAAGCTCATGGCGTTGATCCTAGTTTACGGCGACGGACTTGAGCACATCGTCGCGCGGCCCGGCGGCGACGACCTTGCCCTTGTCGAGAATGATGATGCGATCGACGAGCTTGAGCATCGACTGGCGGTGGGTGACGAGCACCACTGTCCGACCGCGCAGTTCGATTTCGAGCCGCGAGATCAGGGCGTTTTCGGACTGGATATCCATGGCGCTGGTCGGTTCATCGAACAGCAGGATGGCGCGGTCATGGGCCAGCGCGCGGGCGATGGCGATGGACTGGCGCTGCCCCCCGGAAAGCCCTTCGCCGCGATCGGCGAGGCGCAGATCATAGCCATTGGGGATGGTGCCGATGAAATCATGGGTGCCGCTGATCTTTGCGGCGCGCAGCACGGCGGCATCGTCGATGGCGGGTTCGCCAAGGCTGATATTCTCGCGCACCGAGCCGGTGAGCAGGAACACATCCTGCAGCACGGCACCTATGTTGTGGCGCAGATCATCGGGATGCAGTTGGCGGACATCGGCACCATCGACGAGCACGGCGCCGTCGCTGGGTTCGTAAAGGCCAAGGATGAGGCGGGCGATGGTGGATTTGCCCGAACCAACGCGGCCGACAATGGCAACCCGCTCCCCGGGCGCAATGCTGAAGGACACATCGTCGAGCGCGCGGGCGGTGGTGCCGGGGTATTTGAAGGTGACGTTGCGGAAATCGATGCCGCCATCCAGCGAAGGCCGGCGCAGATAATCGGTTTCGGCCCGGGCTTCGCCGCCGCCCTGCATCAGCCGATCGAGATGGCCATAGGCCGACCGCGTGTGGCTGAGCCGGGTGAGCAGGCTGGCGATCTGGCCCAGCGGTGCGACGCAGCGGCCCGCCAGGATGGAGGTGGCGACAAGCCCGCCCATCGTCAGATCACGGTTGGCGATCATGTAGACGCCAGCGATGACGACGCCGACATAGCAGATGTTCTGTGCCGAGGCGGCGATATTGATGCTGATCGCGGCGACCAGCCGTTGCTTGAGCGACGACGCGGCGTGATCATCGACAGCCGCCGCCCAACGCCGCGCGAGCAAGGGCCCGGCGGAGGAGGATTTGACCGTTTCGAGGCCGGAGATGGCTTCGACGAGCACGCCCTGTTTCGACATGCCTTCGCTAAGTCCCTTGCCGGCCAGGCGGGCCAGCGCCGGCTGGCAGGCAAGGCCCGCACCGATGACCAGCGGTACCATCAGCATCGGCACCATGACCAGCCAGCCGCCGATCGCCCAGATGACCGTCAGGAACAACAGGATGAAAGGCACGTCCACCACGGCAGCGAGCGTTGCACTGGCGAAGAAATCGCGCAGCGCCTCGAATTCGCGCAGCAGTCCGGCGAAGGCGCCGCTACTGGTCTTGCGGTGCTCCATGCGCATCGACAGCATGCGGGCGAAGATGGCGTTGCCGACGGTGCGATCGATGCGCTGGCCGGCGATGTCGATGAAATAGCCGCGAATGAGGCGCAATATGAAATCGGCGACCATGATGATGGCAACGCCGATGGACAGGGCGATCAGCGAATCGGTGGCGTTGTTGGGGACGATGCGGTTGTAGACCGTCATCGAGAACAGCGAGGTGACAAGGCCGAAGACATTGACCAGCGCGGCGGCAAGCGCGACCTGGAGATACAGCCCCTTGTTGGCGAGGATGGGATCCTTCAGCCAGGCGGCGATGCGGGGCTTTGCGGTAGCTTCTGTGGTCATGTTTGGTCCTTCACGAACCTTCGGCGCTGAATTTGACGCCGGCGACATCGAGGATTTCGCCGGTGCGAGCGAGCAGCGTGAAACGCGCCACATCGAGCTCGACAACACCCTGGAGGTAGTTGGTGGCGGCGGCGAAATAATCCTGTTCGGCGCGCAGCAGTTCGATCAGCGTGCCGCGCGAGACGCGGAATTGTTCGACATAGCCATCACGCGCCCGGCGGTTGGCGGCATAGGCGGTGGCCAGCGTGGATTCGGCCCGGGCCAGCGACGCGACATCGGAAAAGGCAATGCCGGCATCGCGTTCGGTTTCGGCGCTGACCTGATCGGCGTTGAATGCGGCTTCGCGGGACCGCGCCTCGGCTTCGGCGATGACACCGCGCTGATGGCCGCCGGCGAACAGGCTTTGGCGCAACGACAAGGTGCCGCGCACTTCATAGTCCGGCCCGGCGAAACTGCCCTGGAAGACATTGTAGCGGGTGGCGTTGAAACCGGCGGAAAAGCGCGGCAGGCCATCGGCGCGAACGGCGCGCCAATCCCGCCGGGCGGCCTCGGCGCGGCGCAGCCCGGCCTGAACGGCGGGGGAAGCATGGGCGAGCGCTTCTGCGGCGTCGATCGAATGCGCCTGTGACAGCGGCGGTGCGACGCGATCGAGGTGCGACGGTGCATCGCTGCCAAAGGCTTCGCGATAGCGGCCGCGAGCCTGATCGAGCAGGCGTTCGAAACGGGCGACCTGTGTTTCGGTACCGGCCAGCACGGCTTCGGCGCGGGCGGTGTCGCTATCGGCGCCAAGCCCCTGCGCGGCGCGGGTGCGCACATCGGCGAGGATCTGACGTTGCCGGATGACGGCAGCGCCGCCGAGATCGACCAGCGATTGATAACCGACGATTTCGTACCAGGCGGATATGGCGTGCAACGCGACATCACCGGCGCTGCGTTCGAGTTCGGCCCGGGCGGCCTCGATCCGTGCATTGGCGGCGGCGATGCGATTGCCGTTGGCGCCGAAATCGAACAGCAGCTGGTTGCCGACAAGGCTGGCATCGGTGCGGCCGCGCGGTTGCAGGCTGTCGACCACCGCCGATTGCGCGGTGAAATCGCGGGCCAGCGCGCGAGAGGCGGTCAGTTGCACATCGATTTGGGGGAACAGGCCGGCGCGAACCTGGGTGCGCACACCGGATGCCGCGGCGACGCGGACGATGGCGGCCTGCACGACCGGATGCGCCGCAACGGCGCGGCCCAGCGTTTCAAGGAACGGCTGCACCGGTGCCGGTGTGCGGCCGAAGCCCAGCAGCGGATCGTGCGCAAAATCGATGGCCAGCGGGTTGCCACCGGGCGGTGGCAGCACGATGGGGCCGGGCTGGATGGCGGGCGAAATGGCGGCCAGTGTGGCCGCCGCGACCGGCGCCGGTGCGAGACCGACGGCGCAGGCCAGCAGCAGCGCCGCCCGACAGGTCAGCGCCGCCGCACCCGGCTGGCGTCCGGCAGGATCAGCAGCTGCGGACACGAGCGTGCCTGTTGCGGCCGCGTAACTGCAGGCCGATGGTGCCAAAGCCCATCGCCAGCATTGCCCAAAGTTGTGGTTCGGGGGCCGGAGATGTCGTGCTGACGCTGTCTTCAAGGCTGGCAAAGCCCACCGACGAGACATTGCTGTCGAACGACAGGATCGAGATACGGACCTGGTTGAAGGCGATGTCGCTGAGCAGGCCGAGATAGCTGGCAGCGCCGTTGGCGACGAGGATGCTGGTGCCGCTGCCGACCAGATCGATCTGCAATTGCCCGTCGATATAGCCGAAATCGAAATCGGTGACGCCGCCGAACAGACCGATGCCATAGATCGGATTGGCGAAATCGAGGACGAGGACATCGCTGTCGAGCTCGGTGGAAAGGATTTTCGCGCCATCACCGGCGAGCCCGGCATCCTGGGCGGTGATGAGCAGGTTGCCGATGCTGTAGCTGCTGACGAACACCGGCGGCGCCCCGGCGAGGTTGAGCGGCAGTGCGGTGATGTGCGGCGCCGCAGCGGCGAATTCCGTCGGGGTGGCGAACGTCTGCACGATTGTCGCGGTGGCCATTTGCGGCATGGCCATGGCGACGAGCATCGCCATCAGTCCGGATTTGAAGGTCATGGAAAGTGTCCCTGTTTTCAAGTAGATCGCTGGTGGGCGATCAGGCGATATGAAGGTATTGGCTATCGAGATGGCCGGGTTGCAGATCGTTGGCGGCGATCATGCCGGCCCATTCGATCGTCGAGGTCGGCATGCCGAGCGGGCCGGCGAGGCCGCTGGAAAGGCTGCTGCCAAGAAGGCCGATCGTCGTCGCCTTTGATGCCGGAGCCGCCATCGATTCGGTGAAGCCGAGATCATGAAGGACAAAGGCCCCGCTGGCGGCGTTGATGACGATTGCAGCGACATTCTGCAGGCCGCTTGCCTCGAAATGCGCCGAGCTGACGAAGTCGCTGTGGATGACATTGCCGGCCGCATCGAGTTCATCGATCCGTGCGGTGTCACCGCGTTCGAAGCGGGCGAAATCGAGCGAGAAGCCGGTGACGGCATGGCTGTCGAACTGGAAGCGCAGCGCCTCGCCGACGGTGATTTCCTGAACGACACCCGGTGCGTTGGCGACAGGCTTGCCCGATACGCCGAGATCGCCGGCGAGGATATCAGCGCCCGAAAGCAGGCCCGGATTGGCCGTGCCGAAATTAACCTCGCTGTAGGTCGGGATACGCGCGCCGGCGTCGGCAGTGTGGGTGATGTGGACACCTTGCGCCGTCCAGGCATCGGCCCAGGCATTCGGCATGGCGCGGTTGTAGCGCACCGGCGCATCGCCGATCAGCCGGGTGACGCTGACCATGGCATCATCGACTTCGAACACCAGCGGCGCGGCGGCGAACGGCGCTGCATTGTCATCGGTGACGATAACATTGCCGGCGGTCGCCGGGCCAGTGGCGGGCGGTGCCCGGGTGACATCGACCGACACCGATTCATAGCGGGCACCGTTGTTGAGCCCGTCGGACAGCGCGGTGGCCGTAACATGATTGGCAAGGCCAAGCGCGGATGACAGGCTGCGCACGACATCCTTGCCGGCGCCGGCGCCAAGATCGAGCCCGGCGGTGGGATGCAGCGTGACGTTGTAGGTGCCGGTTTCGCTGCCGCCGGTGGGAACGGTGATGCCGAAATCGATCTGCCGGGTTTCCCCCTCCAGGATCGGCCGGTTGAGGCTGTCGACATGGAAGCTGTTGACGCTGCCAGCGCGAAAACTGCCGCCGCCGATGAGGATGCCTGAATCGAGCAGCCCGTCGCGGGCATCGGTGACCTGGATGCGCAGGACGTTTTCAACGCCGGGATTGATGGCGCCGGAGAAGTGCAGCACCTTGCTATAGCCATCGGCGCGGGTCTGGCTGGCGGCCGGGCCGGTGCCGACCGGGTTGTAGATGAAATCCGATTGAATGGTATCGGTGCGCAACGCGTTGATGCTGCTGGTGGCATTGCCATTGGCCGACGGCGCGTAAAGCGTGTCGATGCTGGCCGCCGAGCCATCGGAAAGCAGCGCCAGGTTGACGCCGTTCAGGGTGATCTTGAACGTGTCGTTGAAGCCGGTCTGGACGAATTCGACGAGTTCTTCGGAGAAGAACACGAAATCGAAAGTGACGAGGTTGAGCGACGGATCGGTGATCCCGGCAGCCGTGCCCGGCGTGAAGGTATACGTCAGCGCGATATCGTCCCCGGCAAGACCGGGCGCGCCGAGATCGGTGCTGAGATCCGCCGGCGCGCCGAGACGATCGGCCGAGGCGGTGAAGCCGCTGGTCAGCGCCTCCCCCGATGCGCCGGTTTCGGCAACGTAAAGGTAGAGCGGCCCGGCCGTGCTGACGGTCTGGGTGAGGTTCAGACCGAGCGAACCGCCATCGCCGAGCGACAGAAAGCCATTGTCGAAACGATCGAGTCGATCGACCCCGTAAAGGGGCAGGCCATTGACCGCGCCGAGCAGATCCGGCGCGTTGCCGAAATTGGCGTCCGAGGGCCGCTGGCTGCCGGGGGTGAAGACGGCGTTGGCGGCATCAAAGCCGAAGACATCGAGGCGCGGCAGTACAGCGGCGCTGTCCAGAACGGTCGTATCATCGACGCTGATCAGTTTGGTGTGGCTAAGTGCGACAGCGCCGATGTCGAAGCCGCTGGCGACACCGCCGCCACCGCCATAGCCGCTACTCGCATCGCCTAACTGGATCGATTTCAGATCGAAGCCCAGATTGCTGAGATCGGCGCGGAAGATGTCGTTGTTGCCGACACGGCCGATCTTGACGAAGTGCAGATCAACCTTGGGTGCCAGCGTGTGGCCACCATCGACGAGGTTTACGCCCGCCAGCTGTTCGACTTCACCGGTGGAGATGACAATGCCATGGCCAAGGCCGAACGGGTCGCCGTTGAAGGTGCCAAAGGCCGCGCCATCGCCCTGAAAGGTGAAAGTGCCTTGCGAGATCGCCGAAGGGGCATCGAACAAGGCGGCACGGAGCGCGTTGGAGTCGGTCGTCTGGGTGACCCAGCTGGGATTGATCGCAGGCATGCTGGCCGCGAGTGCGCCAGTTTCCGGATCGAGTGCCGGGCCTGCGACAGTCGCCTTGGCAACCAGGGGCGTTGTCATCGCCGCAAGCGGCGCGTCCGGGGCATTGATGACATGGGGCGCCGCAGCGGCGAGCGCCGTGAGCGTCGCAACAGCCGTTTGACCCAAAGCCGATGATGCCGCGGCTGGCATTTCATCGACGCTGCTGACGCTGCTGCGGGCGCCGATCGCCGGGCCGTTCAGGCTCGCCACGGCGCTGTCACCCTGGTAGATGACCGCCGCTGAATCGAGCCGGAAGCCCGATACGCCCAGCAACTCCGCGATCAGTTCATCGTTGCTGGCATCGGCGCGACCGCTGCCGTCCAGCCCGTCGCGCAGGTAGATGAAGGTCGAATTGCCGCTTTCTACCGAGCGATAATCGCTGGCAATGCCGGCCATGAGCAGGTGATCATCGGACTGGAAATCGGTGATGATGGCGCGATTGCTGTCCGACGAATGGCGATCGCCAGGCGTTGGAATGCCGGCCGCACTGTCCATGCCGTCGCTGTAATAGACGATGGGGTCTGTCGAGCCGCCGAGGATCGTCCCGAGCACGAAGATGTCCGCACCTTTGCCGCCGGTCAGCGTATCGATTTCACCAAGATCGACAATCGCGCTGCGACCGTTGCCGATTGCCGCACCGAGCAGCAGATCATTGCCATCGCCACCGATCAGCGTGTCGTCGCCCGTGTTGCCGATCAGAATATCGTCGCCCGCGCCGCCGACGAGGCGATCATCGCCGCGTGCGCTTTGCGAAGCGACGATCGAACCGATGGCCCCGACATTGCGGCCAAACAGCAGGTCGGTGCCATACAGCACGTCGTTGGCCGATGATCCGGTTACATCGAGCCGTTCGATATTGACGAACTCGGTGAGGTTGCTGCCGCTCGCGAAATAGCCGTTGTTGGTCCAAACGGCAGTGCTGACACCGCCGACGTTGACCGAAAAGGGCGTAATCGAACCCGTGACGCCGCTGATGACAGCGGTGTCCAGGCTGCTGAAATCCAGCACGACCAGATCGCCATCATTGGCATAAAGCGCGTTTATCGACTTTATCGGGACCATGACGCCGTTCGCGTCGGGCGCCGTGGTTTCGCTGCCGATACGATAATCGAGCCCGCCATCGATATAGTCATTGCCAAGGCCGGCGCGGATTTCATCGACGCCGAAGCCGGTTACGAAGAAATTGTCGACAACGCCCGGCTGGGTGATCTTGTCATCGCCATCGCCGGTGATGACGGCGGCGATCAGCTCGAAATTGCTGATGCCGGTGCCATTTTTGAGCGCCGCATTGGTGCCGGTGAATTCGGCCGTGCCATCGGTGCCGGTGAGCACGACATTGCCAGCGTAGGATGCCAGCGAGATCGACAGCACATCGATGCCGGCGCCGCCATCGAGCTGGACAGGCGCAAGGCCGCCAAAGATCGAAAGCTGGCGCGTCGCATCTGAGCCGGAGACAATGAGATCATTGCCGCCGCCGCCGAACAGCCGATCGACGCCAAGCCCGCCGAAAATGACGTCGTTGCCGCGGCCGCCATAGATAGTGTCGTGGCTGTTGCCGCCAAAGATGATGTCATCCTTTGACGTGCCGGTGATTTCGAGCCGTTCGATGGTATCAAAATCGACGCCATCAAGCTGGGCAGCCGTCGCCAGCATCTGGCGGGAGAACGAACCGCTGTCGAACGAGCCAAGATTGTAGCCGCCGATGACACCCTTGCCGATATCGCCGCGCGAATAATCCAGAACCAGAGTGTCTTCGCCAAAACCGCCGCTTGCCTTGTCGCTGATGCCAAAGCGCGACAGGCCGGGATCGATGCGGTTGTCGTATATGCTGCCGGTCAGCGTGTCATTGTAATCCGAACCGCGCAGGTTTTCGATGTTGACCAGCGTATCGCCCTGGGCATCGTTGGAAAGCCCGAACCCGGCGGCAAAGTCGCCGAGTTTGACGGTAACCCCGCCCTGGGATTCGATATAATCGGCCAGATCGATGCCATCGCCGCCATCGAGCACGTCGGCACCGGCGCCGCCGACCAGCGTGTCATTGCCGGCCATGCCCTTGATGACATCATCGCCGGCAAGGCCGCGGATCACATTGCCCTGATCATCGCCCGTCAGGCTGTCGCCGTATCTGGAGCCCGTGAGGTCTTCAAAACTGCTGACATGGGCGGCGTATACGTCGTCGTCATTCTCGTCGACCGCCTTGTGGACGAGCGCGCGGGCGATATCGTCGTCGCCGCTGCTATTATATTTGTCGTCGCTCTTGCCGCTCCACAAATCGGCGGTGACGCCAGTGCCGCCGCTGTTGAGGTATCGCTCATAGGTCAGCAGATCATGGCCCTTGGTGTAGATGGAGCCGCCGCCGTCAAGCTTGTCGCCATCGGCCGCGCCATAGATGGTGTCGTTGCCTTCGCCGCCCGAAACCATGTCGCTGCCAGCGCCGCCGGAAAGCTGATCATCGCCGAACCAGCCGTCGATGATGTTGTCGCCGCTGTCGCCGATGATGACATCGTCATAGACCGAACCATGGACATCCTCGATCGACTGGTAAGTGTCGCCTTCGGCATCCCCGCCATGGCCGATGCCATTGGGCAGATCGACGACGACGCCGGCCGACGATGTGAGATAGCTGGTGCCATCCTCGTCATCGCCGCCGATCAACGCATCGGCACCGGCACCGCCGATGAGGAAATCATGGCCGCTGCCGCCGACCAGGATATCGTTCCCGGCCAGGCCTTCGAGCGTGTTGTCCTCGTCCGGGTTGCCGTACAGCCGGTCATTAAAGTGTGAGCCGACGATATATTCGATATTGGTGAGCGTATCGCCTTCGGCTTCGCCACCATGCCCGTGAAAGACGCCGGGGTCCTGCTTGTCGACCGAGAAGATGACGCCGGCGTTTGAATGTTCATAGGTAACCTGGTCTCGGCCCGAACCGCCATCGATGAAATCGGCGCCGAGCCCGCCTTCGATCGTGTCGTCATCGGCACCGCCGGTCAGTGTATCATCGCCGGCGCCGCCGATCAGGTGATCGATGCCGTCATCGCCCGAAAGCACATCATTGCCGGCACCGCCGACGAGCAGATCGTCGCCGCCATTGCCGACAAGCGTCGCGCCGACGGTAACATCCTCGCCGACGACGATGACGTCGCGCATGTCGCCAAGATTGGCGTCGATCCGGTCGATCACGACGCCCAGCGCGCCATATTGCTCGTTGACGGTATAGGCGGTTACATCGAGCAAGCCGACAACAATGCCATTGGCGTCATGGACGCTGCGGATTTCGTAGTGCTCACCCTTGCTGTTGTCGGCATTGACCGACTGGCCATTGATGGCGCGCAGTCCGGCATCGTCGCCGACATTGAGGTGCAGCAGGTGGGAAACGGGAACGCCCGGCAAGGTGAGCGTATCGATGCGGGCGAGGCCATGGCCCGGATCGCTTTTCGGCGCATCGCAGCCAAAGCTGAATTCGGCGAGCGTGATGTCGGCGATGTCGAAGCGGTGCGACCATTGGTAAAAGATGAAATTGACCGAAAAGCTGACGAAAACCGTGGCATCGAACTGCCCGGCGATGGGATCGATGATGCAATCGCTGGCCATCGAGGGCCGCAAGTTGCCATCATCCCCGGAGAAATAGGCCGACAGATTGGCGCCAAGGCCGCCGCCGACTTCGACTGATACAAAGCCGAGGTTGATGCCGGCCGAGGCATCGACTTCGACGCCCACGGTCGCCACCGGGGCATAATGCTGGCCGTTCATCGGCGCGGCGAGCGCCGGGGTCCAGAGGTAGAAGCCATCGGCCAGATTGCCGGTTTTCAGGCCGGTCGTGTCATAGCCGAGATTGACATCGATCTTGGTGCCGAACTGCCCGGAAAACGCCAGGCCGATCGGGCCGATGATCGGGAAAAATTGTTTATACTGGACGACATAGCTCAATTCGGGGACATCATAAACGATCAGCGGCACGGCGGGGCCGCCGAAGCCGTTGAGCAGCAGCGCCTTGACCGTCTGTTCGGGATTGGAGAGCAGCGGGATGTCGAGCCCGGCCTGGTTGAGGATCTTGACCAGCGGTTCCAAAATGCCGCCAAGGCCCGGCGTTGGTGCGGGCGTGCCGCCCAATTGGCCACCAAGACCGCTGATTGCGCCGCCGAGCACCGACGAGGGGCCGGTGAAGGTCGCATCATCGACACTGGGATCGTTGATATTTTGCGGGAAATTGCCATTCTGTGGCCCGGTCGGGGCCGCGCCGAGCAGCGACAGCGAGCCGAGATCGATGGTCGCCGTGCCCGAACCGGTGGCGTTCGCAATGCCCTTGATCAGGCTGAAGGCCAGCGCAAAATCGCTGAGCACTTCCTTGTCGGCACCGAAATAGGCGGCGACATCGAGCAGATTGATCACGCCGTCAGGGCCGATTTCATCGAACAATTTGGTCAGCCCAAGCGCGTTGATCGCCGGATCGATGATCGGCAGCGGCGCGGTCGCGATGTCGATCAACGGACCGATGGGGAAGGAGCCGAAAATGTCGTTGATAATCGGACCAAACACGCTGGCGAGAAAATCGACGATGGAGCCAAGATCGAGCTTGATGTCATTCAGGGCAATGGTTGGCGTGGCGCCAAATCCCGACAGGCCGCTGGCCAGATCGAAATCCGCGACATGATAGCCAACGACCAGATTGCTCTCCAGCCGCGGCAGCAATTTGGTTGAAAGATCGCTTACGACATGGAGATCGATACCGGCATCACCGCTGACCGTGGTGGTGACCGCATCCGGCAGCAGATCCTTGATCTGCATATTGTCGCCGATATCGAGCGCGAACTTGAGCGATAGCTCCGGCCCTGCCTGATTGTCGGTGATGCCGACACCGATGAAGCCAAGCTTGCCATTGCCCATCAAATCGAGGCTGGCATTCAGCGACAGCTCGATTTCCTTGCTGCCGGGGGCGGTGGTGAGGATGTGCGTCTGGGTATCGAAGTTGAGGCCGAGATCGAGCTTGTAGCCCAGTGCCGCGCTGACACCGCCGGAAAGCGTGAAGCCCAGCGCCGGCAGTCCGACCGCAAGATCAAACCCCGCAGTGCCGGTCTGCAGGCTGTCAGTGGCGATGAAGTGAAACTGGACATTGGTGCCAGCGGATGTGGCGGATATGCCGGCGATGCCGAGCTTGTTGATCGCGGCGGCGATCTCGGCCGGGGTGCTGGCCGCGTCAAGGCCGTCGACAGTCGACAACAGCATTGATTCAAGGTTCGAAAGAAACGGTACGCCGCCTTGCAAAAGCGTGCCGAGCGCCGTGCCGACAAACGGCAGGCTGGACCCGGTTGCCGCGTCAAGCGCCTTGGTCGTTACAAAGGTGAAGGCATCTTCGATCTGCGTGTGCAGGTCCATTGCGAGAGTCGACATGGCAATCCTTGAAAAAAGGCAAGCGTCTCCGCGTCGCGAAAATCGACAACTGGCGGTATCTGCTGGGGTTAATGGTTGCCGGAAACT
The DNA here is from genome assembly GCA_038217075.1 of Sphingomonadales bacterium. GTDB lineage: Bacteria > Pseudomonadota > Alphaproteobacteria > Sphingomonadales > Sphingomonadaceae > Sandarakinorhabdus. Next base: position 21,871 of record JBBQPR010000018.1, on the reverse strand, counting down.
TTCGGCGCCCTGATGGTCATTGCACTATTGTCATGGGCGGTTTCTCGCCATCCCCGGAATTGGGGACACGCGGGCTGTGCGTGTGCCGAGGCGGCGGAATTAGATCGTTTTCGGGTCATCGCCTGGCGACTACGATGATCGATGGCCGGCCTACGCCGGCGATATCAGGTTGCCGGCCTACGCCGGGGCGCCTGCCACGCTGCGCTGGACAAGCGGCAGCCAGATCGAAACCCTGGTGCCGGCGCCGACGCTGCTGTCGCAGGCGAAGCGCGCGTTCAGGGCCTCGGCCCGCGCCTTCATGTTCGAAAGGCCGCGGCCGCAGATGGTGGTGCCGGGATCGAAACCATGGCCATCATCGGCGATGACGATGACCACGCCTGGCGCGCCATCGCGACTTTCGGGGGCGCACGCGACGTCGACGAGCCTGGCACCGGCATGCATCAGAATGTTGCTGATGGTTTCCTGCAGAATGCGCAGCAGGTGCAGCGCCCCGACGGGATCGAGCCAGGGCAGCACGGGCGACGGCTGGACCTTCCAGACAAAGGCGACACCGAGGGCGCGGAGTTCATGCTCCATGCGGTGGCGCAGATTGGCCAAAAGGGTGACGACATCGCCGCCGACCGGTTCCAGCGAATCGACACCGATGCGCAGATCGGTGATCGACCGCCGCAGCGTGGCGATGGTGCCCGGCGATTCGCGCTGTTGCTCGGCTACCGCCAGCGCGGTGATAAGGTTCGAGCCAATGCCGTCATGGATTTCGCGCATCATGCGCTCGCGTTCATTTTCAACCGCGCTCGCCACCTGCAATTCGCGGCGCTGCGCCTCGCTGCGTTCAAGGCTGGCGGTGGCTTCGGCCATGCGGCGTTCCAGCGTCATGTTGACATCTTCGTTGGTTGCCAGCGCCACCAGCATGCGACGGCCCAACGCAAAGCCGAAGGCGGAAAATACCAACAGGCTGCCCAATGGTTGCAGATAGACCGAAACGACGCCGGTGCCTTGCGACACCAGCAGCAGATCGTGAAACGCAAAGGCCGTGGCGGCAGCGACAGCCGCAAGCATGAACAGGTTTTCGGTCTTGGGCTGTCGCCACACCGCCCGTGCAAGAACGATCAACGTCGCCACCGCAACAGGGATGGTGAGCAGGAAGCTGGGCACGTCGCTTTGCCCGGCGGCCACCAGCGCATGACGGACGAGCACGCCGGCGACGCAGACCAGCGTGACCATGGCCATGAGCCGGCGCTTTCCCGGCAGGTCGAAGAATGTCGCGGCAAAGCCATAGACGACCGCCATCAACGCGAAGATCGAATCGGTCGTCAACGTCCAGAACAACGTGCTGTCGAACGGCGGCGTATCGACAAAATAGTGGAGATTACGAAAATACCAGACGCCGCCGACCAGCGTGAGCCAGCCGAACACCCGCTCCCGCGGCCGCGCAAACCAGGCGAGCAGGCTGGCCAGCGACAGCGTTGCGAGGATGCCGTTGATGACTTCGGGGCCGCTGGTGTTGAAGAACATCTGGCGGTTGAAACGGGTGCGAACGGCGGCATCCCCGCCAATCGATACCGTGCCGATCGACAAGGGTCGGTTCGCGGTGCTTTCGATATGGAAGATGATTTCGTTGCTGCCGGATCGCAGCAGCCGCGCCGGCAACGGCACATATTTCGGACGGTGCCAGGCAAGGCCCGGATCACCCGGCCCGCCATTGGTGCGGGCGATATCAACACCGTTGTAAAAGACCGTGAAGCGTTCGCGCATGAAATCACAGGCCATCGCCAACGGTTTCCCGGCTGCGATGGCGGAATCGAATCGGTAGCGGACCCAGACGCCGGGCGGATCAACGCCGTGCGCCAACGCCTGTCGTCGCACATCGAGGCCGAGGCGGGCACCGGCTGTCCAGCCTTTGGCCGGGGGCGCGGCAACGGCGGCATACGCAAGATCGCCGCCGTCGAGGGTGTAGACAGGTGCCGACGGGGTGTTGCCGGGCAAAAGGCCGGACCCGCCCGTGGCCAGCCAGAGCAGCCCCGCAAACAGCATCGAGACGGCCAGCCACAGCAGCGGCGGAGGCACTTTTGCTGTCAAGATACGTTGGCGCGGGCCGGCGCCGCCAGCGTCGAAACGACCCCGGTGCGCCGCCGGAGCGCCGCCCTAATGGACATCCATGATGCCACGGCTTGAAGCCTCGAATACGGCTTCCGAGCGGGAATTGACCTCCAGCTTGCGATAGATGCGCTTGATGTAGGTGCCGACGGTCTGGGTCGATAGCGCCAGCAAACCGCCGATTTCCGAATAGCTGAAGCCGCGCGCCAGCAGGTTGAGCACTTCCGCCTCGCGCGGCGACAATGGTTCCTGCAACGGCCCGGCGGCAGCGCGGGGCGCCAATTGCTGCAGCAGCTGCCGGGCGATGATCGGGCTGATCGGCGAGCCGCCGCGACGGATTTCGCGGATGCCATCGACACAGCCGTCGAGCCGTTCATCTTTCAACAGATAACCCCGCGCGCCGGCCTTTATGCTTTCGATCACCTTGGCCTGATCGGCGAAAATCGTGATGACAATGATATCGGTTTCGGGAAAGCGGCTGGCACATTCGCGGATCAGCGCGATGCCGCTGCCATCGGGCAGGCCCAGATCGCACAACAGCACATCGAACCCGCCGGCCGCGACCAGTGCCATGCCCGCATGCAGGTTGCGCGCCACCCCGACCACCGTGATGTCGCCCGAAGGTTCGATGGCCGCACAAAGCCTGTCGACGGCAGCCGGATCGTCCTCGATGATCGCGGTGCGGATCAAGCCGTGCTCCCCCTGACCGCACCGATGGCGGCCATGGGCACGACCTTATCGCAAACCCGGCGTTTCCACCAATGCCCGCTTGTCCCGCGTTTGCGGGACGCGAAACGACGGGGAGAGGCGGGAAGGGGCGACGGGGGTGGGCGCGACGGGAGTGGGCGCGACACGGCGGCGAGCAGGCTTTGGCGGCGATCAGGCTGGGGCGGCGATCAGGCTTCGGCGGCGATGCTGCGGATGGCGCGTTCAAAGGCGTCGGCGGGCTGGCCACCGGTGATGAGATACTTGCCGTCGATGATGATGGCGGGGACGGCGTTGATGCCTTGTTGCCGCCAGAATGTTTCGTCGCGGCGCACGTCTTCGGCATAAGCGCCGGAGGTCAGGATTTCCCGCGCCGCATCCGGATCGAGCCCGGCGGCAGCGGCGGTGGCGACAAGCGTATCGCGGTCGTTGGGGTTTTCACCATTGCTGAAATAGGCGGTGAACAGCGCCATCTTCAGTTCGGCCTGCCGCCCGGCCAGCGCCGCCCAATGCAGCAGCCGGTGCGCGTCAAAGGTGTTGTGGATGCGGCTTTCGCTGTTCATCGCCATGGTGAAACCGAATTCGGCGGCGGATTTGCGGATCATGTCGCGGCTGGCGGCGGATCGTTCGGGATTGCTGCCATATTTCTGGGCGACATGTTCGCCGATGTTCTGGCCTTCGGGCGGCATGTCCGGGTTGAGTTCGAACGGTTGGAAATGGATGTCGGGCGTCACCACATCGGCGGCGCGGGCGAGCGCGGTTTCCAGCGATTTGAGGCCGATAACGCACCAGGGACAGACGACGTCCGAGACAAAATCGATCCGCAACGGTTTCGGCTGGGTCTTCAATTCAGGCTTCATGGCACGGCTCCGGCAGGGCGGGCGGGGTGGCCCCTGCCCTTTTGCGGCACCTTATAACGGGTCGTTGGCGCCGACAAATCGGCCGGCATAGCGGCTGGTGATACGGTCCACCGGCATGATGACGAACACATCGACAGTGTTGAACTGGTGATCGACAAAGCCGCCATCACCAACCATGGCGCCGACGCGCAGATAGCCCTTGATCAGCGGCGGCAGCGCACGGGCGGCGGCGCGCACATCGATGGAGGCCGCGGGCAGCCGGTTCATCGGCACATGGTTGCTGTCATGCGCACGGGCGCGCAGTTCGGGCGGCGCCAGGTGGTGGTGGTAAAGATAGGCAAGCTCGGCAGTGTGCAGCAGCGGATCGGCACCGTGGAGGGACGCACAGCCGAACATATGGCCGATATTATGGGTTTGCAGATAGGTGGCGATCCCCCGCCACAACAGGGTGATGGTGGCGTTGTTGCGATAGGCCGGCGCGACGCAGCTGCGCCCAAGTTCGAGCAATTGCCCACCGCCGGCCGCTTTGGGCAAGGCCGATTGGGCGATCAGCGGCGACAGGTCATATTCGCCGGCCGAATAAAAACCCTTGTTCATTTGCGCCACGACCTGGCGGAGCAGGCGATAGGTGCCAACCACGTGCGGGGTGCCATCGGCGCCATGATCGACGACCAGCAAATGATCGCAGATCGCGTCATATTCATCGACATCGCGGCGGACCGCAGCCATCGCAGGCGTCGGGGTGGCGCCCATTTCATCATAGAAGATATGGTAGCGCAGCGCCTGGGCCGCGGCGATTTCCGCTTCCGAAACGGCGAGCCGCACATCGAGCTGGCCGACGCGGTGAATGAAGGGTGCCGAGGCAAGAAGATCGGCGGCAACGGCGGTCGAACGGCTGAGGGCGAGACCCATGAACATCGGCTCCACGACTGGGCGCGGCAGGCAAACCACGCTTGGCGGCGAGCATTAGACGATGAATGTTACAGAAAGGGTTCCTGATTATGTCAAATTGGCGACATATCCTGACCCGGTTGTGACATTTTATCCGTCGCCATCCCCCGTGATTGTAACGCATCCCGCCGACGAGGTGAAGCGATGCGACCGGCCCGACAGCCTAAGTTTGCACCTTGGCCGCCGGTTGCCGCGTCGAATCGGCGATCAACCCCTGGCGCAGCATGAACCACAACAACGCCATGCCGGGCAGCACCATCAAGGCGGTGAACACGTAAAAGGCCGGCCAGCCAAAGCCATCGGCGATGAACCCCGATGGCGTGGTGAGGAAGGTGCGGCTGACCGAAGCGAGGCTGGAGAGCAGCGCATATTGGGTGGCGGTATAGGCAAGGCTGGAAAGCCCCGACAAATAAGTCGCAAAGATGGTGAGGCCGATGCCGGACGCGAGATTTTCGGCGCCCACCGCCAGCCCCAGCGCAACCACGCTATGGCCGTGCAACGCCAGCGCGGCAAAGCCCAGATTGGTGAAGATCATCAGGCCGCTGGTGACCAGCAGCGCCCGGCCCATGCCGAGCCAGGCGATGACCGGCGCCCCGATGGCGGTGCCGATGATCAGCGCCCAGAAACCCACCAGTTTGTTGGCGGCGATATAATCCGTATCGGAAAAGCCCAGATCGACAATCATGGGATTGAGCATGATCTGGCCCATTGCATCGCCCAATTTATAGATGACGATCCAGACGAGGATCATCACCGCGCCGCGCCGCGCCAGGAAATCGGCAAACGGCGCCACGATGGTCTCGCGGAACCAGTCCCCGGCGGAACGCGCCGCCTTGATGGTGCGGCTGGTGGCTTCGTGGCTGCCGGGGCCCATCAGCAGCGCAGCGATGGCGCCGGGCAGGATCAGGAACGCCGTCAGGCCATAGGCTGCGGCCCAGCCCATGCCGGCGCCTTCGGTCGACGCGAGGAACACCGTGCCGGCGCCGGCGGCAAGATTGCCGGTGCGATAGCCGAACTGGTTCATCGCCGTGCCATGGGCGAGTTGTTCGTCGGTCAACAATTCGATGCGATAGGCATCGATGACAATGTCCTGCGTCGCCGAACAAAAGGCGACGGCAATGGCCCAGATGGCGAAAATGCCGATGTGTTCGGCCGGGTCGCTGCGCCCCAGCATGATCACACCGCCGAACAGCAGCGCCTGAATGACGAACAACCAGGCGCGGCGTTGCCCGAAAAGCGCGGCAAGGCCGGGTATGCGGATCTTGTCGATGAGCGGCGCCCACAGGAATTTCAGCGTGTAGGGTGTGGTGAGGCCGACCGCGAAACCGATGGTTTTCTTGTCGATGCCGACCTTTGACAGCCAATAGGTCATGGTGGCGAGCAACAGCGTGAGCGGGAAGCCGCTGGATACGCCCAGCGCAAAAGCGGCGAGCGGCGCCGGCTTGAAATAGGGGGCAATGCCAGCGAGGACACCCTTCGGGGGCTCGGCGGCAGGCGCGGTGGCAGGCTGGTCGGGTTGTTCGGCGGCGTCGATCATGCCGGCACTGTAGCGGCGGCGCGCCGGGTGTCACGCGGCGTTGTCACGCGGCGTTGGCACGCGCCTTCATTGCGGCTGCTGATCCGCCTGCTTTGCGGGTGCGGCCGGCCGGCCGCCGATATCGGCGCGTACGATGATCGGCGCCGGACAGCGATCGATTTCACGATAGAGCGCCAGCACCAGATTGGCGCGCGGCAGCCGATCGAGCCGCTTTGGCTGTGCATCGGCGGCAGCGGCGGCATGGCGCAAGCCATAGTCAGCTTGGCAGCGTGCCGGGATGGCAAAGGGGTTGGGGGCGGCGGCCAGGGTTGCGACAGGTGTCGCTGCGGGCATCGCTGCAGAATGGGCCGCGATCAGCGCGGCGGCGACAAGGGCGATGGCAACGGGCATGGCAGGGCTCCGGCAAAGCAAACGGCAGCGGAGTTTATCGCCAAATGGCCGAACAGGCCAGTTTCAGCAGCGGCGCAGGTGCCGGCAGGAAACCGGCTTGGCCGGCGGCGGCAGCGCGGCGGCGCTGGTCGGCACCGGCACATTGGCGGCCGGGTCGGCCGGCGCGGGGCGGATGCCGGAAAAGATCGGGTTGCCACGCCCGTCACGGGGCACCTCGCCGCCGATATTGTGCATCGGGGTTGGCGGTGTGTGGCAGGCGGCAAGCGCCAGCGCGGCCATCAATGCCGCAGCAGCGAGGTAGTTGCGCCGCATCAGAACCGCGCCGCCACCGAAATGAGGCCGCCGGTCGAATCGCCACCCAGGCTGACGCGGACATTTTCATCGAGCCGTTTGGTCAACAGGAACGCCGAGCCTTCGCCAATGGCGGCACCCGCCACCACATCCCACCAATGGTGATCGCGGCTTTTCACGCGGGCGATGCCGACGCCAACCGCCAGCAGTTCGAACGGCAGGCCAACCTGCCAGCCATAGCGGGCGTGCAGATACCCGGCGCCCGCAAAGGCCGCAGACGTGTGCAGCGACGGGAAGCTGTGGTTGTCGGCGCCGTTCGGGCGTTGTTCCTGGATGCTGTATTTCATCGCCAGTGTGGCACCGCCAGCGAGCGCGCCCGTCTCCGCAAGCTGGATGAGGCCGTTGCGATCTTTTTCATACAGCGTGATCGCGCCTGCGGCGACGGGGATGCCTACCGCGCCGATATCGGCAAAGGTTTTCCAGAATTTGTCGCCGGCAGCAGCGGGCGAAGCGGCCATCGTCGCAAGGGCGAGACTGCCGATGAACAGGGTCGAGCGCATGCCGGCCTTTCTGGTTGGAACCCCGTTCAACTAGCGGCTTTGACGCCGAACGCAACCTGCCGGCAACATTGCGATTGCGTCATGTCAGGGCGGCCAGCCAGCCCAGCACGACGGCACGCGAATCGATGACCAGCGCCAGCGCGACGCCAAGCGCTGCGATGCTGATGACCAGCACAGCGCCGGCCGCCATGTCCTTGGCCGCCTTTATCGCCGGGTGTTGATCGGGATGGAGCAGGTCGATCACCGCCTCCAGCGCCGAATTCACCAGCTCAAGTGCCAGCACCAGCGCGATGACGACGCTGACCAGCGCCCACCACACCGGCGCCGGGCGGAGCAACAGCAACGCCACCAGCGCCAGCGCCGCAATCAGGCAATGCGTGCGGAAACTGCGTTCGCGGGCAAATCCGGCCACCAGCCCGGCCATCGCAAAGCCGAGACGATCGCGGAAGTTGCGGTTTTTCATCGCCGCCATATGTGGAACAGCGGCGCCATTCTGGCAATTGCCGGCGCGGGTGCCGTTGCCCCCTCCGAAAATGGCTGGCGAAGCCGCCAGCTTTTACGAAGACGGCGAATGGGCGTATCATGCGCGCCATGGATATCCATGTGCCCTTCCGCCGCCCGACGCCCGCGCAGATCGCCCTGGCGCAAGCCATCCCGCGCATGGCCGCAGCCGGTGAAAAACCGTCCGCCACCGTCAGCCGCATTCCGGCGAGCAGCTATACCTGCCCCGACCGCTATGATGCGGAGCGCCAGCGGCTGTTCGGCCGCAACCCGGTGGTGCTCGGCCCGTCGGCGCTGCTGCCCGACAACAACAGCAGCGTGACGCACGACAGTTTCGGCGTGCCGCTGCTGATCGCCCGCGATGGCAAGGGCAAATTGCGCGTGTTCATGAACGTCTGCCGGCATCGCGGCACAAGGCTGGTCGAAGGCTGTGCTGTCACCCATGCGCCGGCGCTGGTTTGCCCCTATCACGCCTGGACCTATGCCATGGATGGCCGGTTGAAGGGCCTGCCGCGCGGCGAGACGTTTCCGGGGCTGGACAAGGCGACCCGCGGCCTTGTCGAAATGCCCAGCCTTGAGGCCGGCGGGCTGATCTGGGCCGGGCTGGAACGCGATCGGGATTATGATTTCAGCCTGGCGGCGGGGCCATTGGCGGCGGATTTCGATGCGCTCGATTTCGGCGGGCAGCATCTTTACGCCCATGCCACGCACGAGGTCGCTTCGAACTGGAAGCTGATCATGGATGCGTTCCTTGAAAGCTATCACGTCGTCCGGCTGCACGCCGCGACCATCGCGCCTTTCTTTCAGGATGGTGTGACCAGCGGCGATTCGATCGGCCCCCATGCACGATCGGCGGTGGCGCGGCTGACCGCGCTGGAGGCAACGGATTTCACCGACATGGGCGAGATGCGCCGCGCCGTTACCTTTGCCTATACGCTGGTGCCGGCCACTGTGATCATCGCGTCGCCCGACTACATCAATATCATGACACTGATGCCGCGCGCCGTGAACCGCACGATTGTTGAAGATTTCATGCTGATCCCGGCAAGGCCCGCGACCGAAAAGGCCGAGCACCACTGGGCAAAAAGCTGGAAACTGCTCGACCAGGGCGTGTTCGCCGGGGAAGATTTCCGCGCCGCCGCGCTGGGCCAGCAGGGGCTTGAATCGGGTGCGGTCGACCATGTGCTGCTGGGCGGACTGGAACAGGGCATCAAGCGGTTCCACGATACGGTGGACCGTCTGATCGCCTGAGCTGTGCAGCGGCCATGACGCTGCCGGGAACGTTGCCTTGGGCACCGTCGGCGCGCTGTCGCGATAGAGTCGCACGGCGCGCGTATGGCAGCTTATGGCATGGGACGAATCACGGCGTTTGTGCGATAGCGGCCACGCCGTCGTGCGGAACTTGTGCACGGCTCAAACATTGTCGCTACATCCACCCGCCCGCAGGAGTGCTTCGATTGCGCGTCCAGGTTCGTTCCAGCCTTGCCTTAGAATTTCCCGAACCGACTGAAACCATTGCCGTCGTGCTCGCCGCACACGCGCCAGGGCAGAGCATCGAGAGCGAAACGCTGACCCTGACCGACGGGGTGCGGCTGGCCGAATCATCCGACCCGGTGACCGGCGCGCGGCTGCTTCGCGGGCGGCTGTCACGGGCGGTGACTATCGAATACAGCGCCATCGTGCGCATCGCGCCGCGGCTGGCCTTGCCGGCAAGCATTCAGGTGGCGCCTTGGTCGCATCTGCCGGTGGAGGTGCTGCCCTATCTGCTGCCCAGCCGATATTGCCCGGTCGACCAGTTCCTGCGCTTTGCCTCCCGCGAATTCGGCGCGATTGCGCCGGGCGGTGCGCGGGCGCTGGCCATCCTTGATTGGCTGCACGCCAATCTCGATTATCGCCATGGCGTGTCGGATGGCACGACCGGCGCCGCCGCCACCTTCATCGACCGGGCGGGCGTCTGCCGCGATTTCACCCATCTGGGGCTGACACTGTGCCGCGCCGCCGGCATTCCGGCGCGGGCCGTCGCTGCCTATGCGCTGGCGCTCGATCCGCCGGATTTCCATGCGGTTTTCGAAGTGTTCCTGGATGGCGGCTGGTGGCTGGTCGATCCGACCCGGCTGGCGCCCATCGACGGCATGGTGCGCATCGCCCATGGCCGTGACGCCGCCGATATCGCATTCCTGACCACGGCGGGGGCGGTAACACAAACCGGGATGCAGGTTTCGGTGGCGGAATTTCCGCAGGCGACCATATTGCGGTTGGGCGAAAACCCGTCGGCGACAAGTTCGATCGACGGGGTTTTGACACCGGGGGGTCTTGTCAAACCGTCCCATCATCCTAACACAGTGGAGGAAGCGGCGTAGCTCTGCTAAGAAACGCCGACGGACTGGAAGGATGACGATGGGCACCGAAGGCGCAGAAGAAACCACGATCAAGCTTGACGCCCCGGTGGCGGTCAGCGCCATTTCGCCGGCCAAGGCTGCCGGGCTGGTGCCGCTGAAGGAAGAGCAGGTGACCGAGCTTGAGGCGCGGGTGAATGCCTATGTCGAGGAACTGGTGACGCTGGATGCGGCCAGCCCGGAATTCGGCAAGCAGGTCGACCGGCTGACCAATCTGGGCGCCAAGGAAATCGCCGAGGCGGCGGGGCAATCGAACCGTTTCCTTGATCGCCCGGTGCGCGCCATGGACAAGGATACCGGCATCGGCGCCGACCTCACGCAATTGCGCTCGACGATCGAGGACCTCGATCCCAGCCGCAAGGGCAATTTGTTGACCAGGAAGAAGCTGTTCGGGATCATCCCGTTCGGCGGCAACAAGCTGCGCGGCTATTTCGACAGCTATAAATCGGCGCAGACCCATATTTCGGCGATTCTGGGCCGGTTGAAGGATGGCAAGGACGAATTGCTGCACGACAATGCCGCCATTGACCAGGAACGCGCCAATCTGTGGAACGCCATGGGCAAGCTGGAGCAGATGGTCCACATGTCCAAGACGCTGGATTCGCAATTGGAAGCCAAGGCGCTGGAGCTGGACTACACCGACCCGGCCAAGGCCAAGGCGATTCGTGAATCGGCGCTATTCTATGTGCGGCAGCGGACGACCGATTTGCTGACGCAGCTGGCGGTCAGCGTGCAGGGCTATCTGGCGCTCGATCTCGTTAAAAAGAACAATGTCGAGCTGGTAAAGGGTGTCGATCGCGCCTCCACCACCACGGTTGCGGCACTGCGAACGGCTGTCACCGTTGCGCAGGCGCTGACCAACCAGCGGCTCGTGCTGGAACAGATTGGTGCGCTCAACACCACCACCGCCAACATGATCGATTCGACCGGCGCGCTGTTGAAGACACAGACGGCGCAGATTCACGAAGGCGCGGCGAGCAGCACCATCCCCGTCGAAGTCCTGCAACGCGCCTTCCAGAACGTCTATGACACGATGGACGCCATCGACAGCTTCAAGCTGAAGGCGCTCGATTCGATGAAGACGACGGTCGATACGCTGTCCAGCGAAGTCGAAAAGAGCCGCGGCTATATCGCCCGGGCCGAGGGCGCATCACAGGCCAAGCTGGAGAACCGCGGGCCATCGCCGTTCGAGGCCATCGCCTGATGGCCGACCCGGACGAGATTGTCGCGCGCAACGATGAACGGTTGCGGCGGCTGGCGGTGGGGGAGGCGGCGCAGCGCGCCCGCGCCCGGCGCCGGCAGCGCACCGCCGAGCGCGCCGGCAAACGCGTCGTCCGGGCTGCAACCACCGGCGCGGTGATCGTGCTGGCGCTGATCCTGTGGGGGCTGATCGTCGGCCCGATCGGCACGACCGTTCTGTTGCTGGCGGTGCTGGGCGGGCTGGCCGCAATGATGATCGCCGGCGCGTCGGGCGGCCATGAACCGGCGCCGCGCGACCTGGGCGAGGCCGTACCCGCCGCCCTGCCCGCGGCAACCGAAGCCTGGCTGGACCGGCAACGCACCGCCCTGCCCCGGCTGGCGGCGCCGCAGATCGACGCAATTTCGGCGCATCTGGCGACGCTGGAGGGGCAATTGGCGCAGGTGCCGCCGGCAGACCCGGTGGCGCAGGATCTGCAGCGGCTGCTTGGCAAGCATTTGCCCGAACTCGTCGAACGCTACACCCGCGTCCCCGCCGACCAGCGGGCGCGCACCATCGACACCGACGGCCGCACCATCGAAACAACGCTGGTCGATGGCCTGAAGGTGGTGGAAGCCGAACTGTCCCGCGCGTCGGATGAACTGGCGGCGGTGGACCGCGACGCCCTGTTGGTGCAGGGCAAATTCCTCGAAAGCCGCTATCGCAATGATTCACTGCCGGGTGCGGGCGAGAGCGCGAACAGTGGCAAGGCCGGCGCCTGAACGGCTCTGGCTGGTCCGGCTACGGCGCCTGATCGCCGGCTGACCGCGGTTGGAGCATGATTCCCGTCGCCAGCCAGGCAGCGGCGGCGACATCATAGGCCGCGCAAAACGCCGGCCACCAGACCGGCACCCCGGCGTTTTCGATGAACAGCCCGTGCACCGCGTCGATCCCGCCATGCGCCAACAGGCCGGCGACGATCAGCCATTGGCTGGTGCGCATGCCGATTACGGCCACCGCGATGAAGGCGGCGAGGATGACCGCTTCCTGCCAGAGCGCCGATATTGGGCCACCCATCGCGGCAAACAGTTCATAATAGGACGCGATGACGATCAGCACGACCGGATAGAAGCCGCGCGAACGATCGAATCCGACGATGGTAGCGAACACCCCGACAGCAATCGCGAGTGCGATACCGATGAGGATTGGCATTGTTTCGGTTCCTTTATGCAGGTGATATTATCGCAGCGCGTGCAGATAACCGGTGAACAGCAGCAGGAACCCGCCGATTTCACCGGCCGCAAGGGCAAGGATGAAGATGTTCATGGCATCACCATGAACGGTGCGGGCGCCGAGCCGGTGCGGCCGCCGCAGCTGGTTATCGGTATCCTGCAACACGCCATGGGCCGCATAGCTGGCCACCGCCGCTGCAAAAAATACGACCGACAGGGCAACGCCGACGAGGTTGACCGCCGCCGTCCAATCGCTGAGTCGCGCGAATTCGGCGAGGAGCAGGCAGGCAAAGGCGTACATCAACGCGGCGCGGTGACAGATATCGACGTAGACAGGCGCCTGCGCCTCCGCGCTCGCCATGATGTGCCGATATTTCCAGACGCCAGTCAGCAGGCCGGCAAGGAAAAAGCCGCCGCAGGCGATACGCGCGAGTTCGACCGCGCCGATCATGCCGGGCGGCCCCGTGCAGGCGATGGCAGCGATTTGTCGTCAGGCATCGGCGGGATCCCTTGTGCCAGGCGGCGGGATGCCAATGCCGGGTTGGCGATCGGATGGGCCACAACCGGCCCGGCGGCTTGAACGTTTCGGCTATTGCCGCGCTGGCGCGCAGCGAAAATCCGCCTAAAATCCCGGCATGGAGCAGATCGGACATGCGCGCATCGCGATGTGGGAAGGCGGCAGCCTGTGGGCCGTCGACGCGACGCCCAGCGCGGACCGGACGCGCACCGCACCCCATGCACACCATGCCATACAGGTAACGATCGCGATGGGTGGCCATTTCAGGCTGGTCGCCGGGGATCAGGACATGGCCGGCGATGCCGTCGCCGTGGCGGCCGATGCCGTGCATGCGTTCGAGGCCAAGGGATTGGTCGCCCTGTTGTTCATCGAACCGGAAAGCCGGGATGGCCGGACGATCGCGCGCCGGTTGTTCAACGGGACCGGACTTGCGGGGGTGCCGACGACGATGCTGGGCGATTTCGCCGGGCAGGTCGCCGCGCATTTCCGGGCGCCGGCACCCGATGCGACCGGGCTTGCGACGCTTGGCCGGGCGCTGATCGGCCGCATGACCGGCGGGGTGACCGGCGATGCGCCGGATCTGCGGGTGCGCAAGATGATCGCGGCGGCCGCCAGCAAGATCGACGGGCCGGTCAGCCTTGCCGATGTTGTCACCGCCGGCGGCCTGTCGGCGAGCCGGTTGCGGCATTTGTTCGTTGAACAGACCGGCCTGCCGTTCCGCACCTATCTGCTGTGGCTGCGGCTGATGCGCGGTGTCGAAGCCATGGTAGCCGGCGCGACTCTCACACAGGCGGCGCATGATGCAGGCTTTGCCGATTCGGCGCACTTCAGCCGGACGTTCAAGCGGATGTTCGGTGTCGTGCCGGTCAACCTGCGGCTTTTCTGAGCCGCGCGGCCATAGCCTTTCCATTCAAGATCGGCCGGCGTCCTGGGGCTAAAGCAACATCTCCACACACCCAGAGGAGAACCACCATGAAGCGTAAATGCAACTGCAAGCCCTGCACCTGTGCGCCCAGCTGCCACTGCAATCCCTGCAACTGCAACCCCTGCACCTGCGGCCCTGCCTGCAAGTGCGGCAGCAAGGCCGGCTGACCCCGGCGACCAAGACACGAACCCTTGCCGCATCGTCCCCTCGCGGCAAGGGCCAGTGCCCGTGCACAATTGCCCGGGCGGGGGCTACGCCGCGAAGACCCGCGCCAGCACGCCTTCATATATGTCGGTCAGCGCCGCCAGATCACTTACCGCGACATGTTCGTCGGTCTTGTGCATCGATTCGCCCGGCAGGCCGAATTCGACGACCGGGCAAAGCCGGCGGATGAAGCGGGCGTCCGACGTGCCGCCGCTCGTCGAAAGTTCGGGCGTGACGCCGGTCGTGGCGGTGATACTGGCCGAAATGACATCGGACAGGCGGCCCGGCTCGGTCAGGAACGCCTCACCCGAGATGCGAATTTCGACATGGGCGGACGGGGCATGGGCGGCGACGGTATCGCGGATCCATGTTTCCAGTCCGGCGCCATCGTGCCGATCGTTGAAGCGGATGTTGAGCCGGGCGCGCGCCTGCGCCGGGATGACGTTGGTGGCGGTGTTGCCGACGCTGATATCGGTGATTTCAAGGTTCGACGGCTGGAACCAGTCGGTGCCGTCGTCGAGCACCCGCGCCTCGAACGCCGCCAGGATCGCCACCAGCCGGGTGATCGGATTGTCGGCCCGGTGCGGATAGGCGACATGGCCCTGCGCGCCGTTGATGGTGATCCAGGCGTTGATCGATCCGCGCCGGCCGATCTTGATGGTATCGCCCAGCCGTTGCGAGGTCGGCTCCCCGACAAGGCACAGGTCGGGCACCAGATCATGCGCCTCCAGCCATTCGAGCATCGGCTGGGTGCCATGGGTGGCGGGGCCTTCCTCATCGCCGGTGATGATCAGCGACAGGCGGCCGGGTCGCGGGGTTGCCAGATGGCGTTCGGCGGCAACGACAAAGGCCGCGATGGCGCCCTTCATATCGGCGGCACCGCGCCCGACCAGCAGACCATCGGCGACGGTGGCGGCAAAGGGATCGACGCTCCAGCCCGCTGGTTCGCCGGTCGGCACGACATCGGTATGCCCGGCAAAGGCGAAGTGCGGGTGGCCGGAACCAATGGTGGCAAATAGATTCTCGATGGGCCCATCGGGCGGCCCGCCAAAGCGCAGGGGGTGGATTTCAAAGCCCAGTCGCGCCAGCGCCGCCGCCAGCACCGCCTGCGCCCCGGCATCGGCAGGCGTGATGCTGGCGCAACGGATCAGCGCCTGCGCCAATTCCAGCACATCTGGCGACACCACGTCATGCGCCATCAGCCGCGGATCTTTGCGAGATAATCCGAAATGCGCTTGGCATTGACGCCAAGATCGCCGACGCCGACCCGCGAGGTCGATCGCACATCGATGCGGGTGCCGGTGCCCTCCGGCGTCAGGCGCACGACGACATCATCCTTGAAGCCCCACCAGGGCACGGTGTCGGTGGCTTCGATACGATCGGGCGCCTCGGTCGCAACAATGGCCCAGCCAAGCGCCTTTGCTGCGGCCAACGCCTTGTCAAAGGCGGCCGCCGGGGCATCGGCGACAATCAGCGGGCGCAATTTCGGATAGCCCTTGGCCTGCACCGCAGCCAGCGCCGGATCATAGACGATGGTATTGGAATCCTTCCCGCGCAATTCGGGCGTGATGGCAACGAACTCGGGCGGGGTACTGGTATCGGTGGTGATGTCGTGGATGGGCGGCACGCTGCGCCCCTCCACAATGATCGCTGCCGGCACCGCAAAGGCGGCAAGCCCGGCCGCCGCCGCGAGCACCGGCAGAGTGCCGCCACGCCGGCGCAGCAGCGCGATCAGGCAGATGATGCCGCCAACGCCGGCGACGATCGCCGATATCGCGAAAATCGCCAGCCCGGTTTTCCACGACAGGCCGAACTTGATCAACGGCCCGGCGATGAGCACCAGCACGGCGGCGATGATCGTCAGTTGCGCGATGCGGCGGGTCCAGGGACCTGCTTTGGCTTTGTTCATTGCCGGGGAACCTTTTGGCTGTTGGGAGCAAAGGCATCGCCGAAATAATCGCCGCTGTACCACATCGGACGCGTGGTTTCGTCGGCGAGTTCCCGGGCGATCAGGTAGTTGACGCGGGCATATTTGGCGCCGGCCTGCCAGTTGATCGGCTGGCTCATGTCGTCGCTGGGCTGATGATAATCGGTGGACAGGAAATGTTCCCACGCCGCCTGGCCGCCATTGGCAAAGCCCGTGGCGAGCAGCAGCGCCGGGACGCCGCGCTTGACGAACGTATAGTGATCGGACCGCACAAAGATGGTTTCCTGCGGCATCGGATCGGGCGACAGTGTGACGCCGGCCTTGGCGACAGCGCGGGCGATGGCCGGGCCCATGGTCGAATGATCGCCGCCAAAGGCGATGACATCGGTGAAATCATACAGCAGCAATGGCTGGTCGAGATCGACGACGCCGGCGATCTGGCCAATCGGCACCGGCGGATCATTGGCAAAGGCTTCGGCACCCAACAGGCCCTTTTCCTCGGCGGTGTTGGCGACGAACAGGATCGAGCGTTTCGGCGCGACCTTGTCATTGGCAAAGGCCCGCGCCGCCTCCAGCATGACGGCGACCCCGGCGGCATTATCGAGCGCGCCGTTATAGATGTTGTCGCCGGCCTTGTCGGGGCGGATGCCGATATGATCGAGATGCGCCATGACGACGACATATTCGTTCTTCAGCACCGGGTCGCTGCCGGGCAGCAGTGCTACCACTTCGGCGCTTTCAACGCGGCGCTGTTTCGACGATGCTTCGATGCGCAGGCTGGTCTTCAGCGCAAAGCCCTTTGGCTGGCCACCGGGCTGGTCTGCGGTGGCCAAAATGGTCGCCAGCGGCACCTTGGCACCGGCGAACAGCGCCTCGGCCGCCGGGGCGTTCAGCGTTGCGGTGGCGCGGATCTGCGGCGCATCGACGTGCGGTGTGCCATCCTTGCCCACCCAGGTCATGCGCGGCTGGCCGGCACCTTCGACGGCGCGGGCCCAGGGCCGGCGCTTGTCCCATTCCAGGGTCGAGATGGAGACAAAGCCGATAGCGCCATGGGCAGCCGCGGCGACGAGCTTTTGCCGGCTGAGATGCGCAGCGATCTCGCTGGGCGGCCCCTTGGGGATGCCGGA
This sequence comes from Sphingomonadales bacterium, assembly GCA_038217075.1. Classification (GTDB taxonomy): domain Bacteria; phylum Pseudomonadota; class Alphaproteobacteria; order Sphingomonadales; family Sphingomonadaceae; genus Sandarakinorhabdus. The sequence goes on along the minus strand of JBBQPR010000018.1, from coordinate 4,474 downwards.
AAGCGCAACGACGATCTTGCCGCGCACATTCAGCCCGGCATAATCGTTGAAGCCGGCCTTGGGCGCATCAAGGCCGAAACCGACGAACACAACCGGCGCCGCCACATCGGTGGTGGCGTCGGTCTGGCTGGGGCCGACCAGCACATCGGTGGCGTTGAGCCAGCTCTGGCTGCCCACCTTGCCGGTGATCGTCACCTTGGGCACACTGTCCCCAAGCCGCGCTTCGGCGAGCGAGACGGGTTGCAACCAGCCGCCGTCCTTGCCCAGCGGTTTCAGGCCATAGCCGGTGAATTCAGAGGCGACATAGCGCATCGCGATGGCGTGGCCACGGCTGCCGGTATCGCGCCCTTCGAGCAGATCATCGGCGAGAAAGGCGACATGCGCCTTGACCCGATCGGGTGAAAATTCGGGTTCGGCGGCGGTGGCGGCAAAGGGTGCCATCGCCAGCGGCAACAGGCCAAACATGAGAGCGGCGCGAAGGGAAAAGCGCATCGAGGACGGGCGCATCAAGGAAAGGCGCATTAATGACTCCGAAAGTTGCAATGCCGGAACGCTAGTGGCTTGCCCGCCGACGTCAAGCCGGCACACCGCCGGGCACCGGGTAGCGATCGAAGGGGAAGGTTTCGGCCTTTGCGGCGGCGATCCATTCGGCCATCCAGGGGTTGGCGAGCATGGCATCGACATAGGCGCGGGCGGTCTTGCCGACCGGCAGATGATAGGTGTCGATGCGGGTGACGACCGGCGCATACATGATGTCGGCGGCGCTGAACGGCCCGAACAGCCAGGGCAGATCGGTCTCGCTGCCATATTTGTCGCGGGCTTGCGACCACAGCGCGTCGATACGGGCGACTTCGGCCAGCACATCGGCGGGGGCCGCAAAATTGGGGAAAAATTCCTTCAAATTCATCGGGCAGGCGTTGCGCAACGCGGCAAAGCCCGAATGCATTTCGGCGGTAATGGCATAGGCCAGCGCCCGGGCCGGCATCTCGCGTGGCCAGTAACGATCATGGCCGCCCTTGTCCGCCAGCCACAACATGATGGCCAGGCTGTCCCAGATCGCGGTCTTGCCATCCCACAACGTCGGCACCTTGCCCGATGGCATGTCCCCCTTGGCGGCGCCCGAAACCCATTCGGGCGTGTCCATGGGGACGACAATGGTTTCGAACGGCAGGCCGGACTGCTTGGCGGCGAGCCAGCCGCGCAGCGACCAGCTGGAATAGGCGCGGTTGCCGATGATGAGCTTCATGCGGGTGCTCCTTATGCTCCCCTGCCGCTTGCAGGAGGGGTTGGTGGGCGTACCTTACCGCGAAGTTCAGGCTTTGGCAGCAGCCGACACGGCCTCGCGCAGTTCAGGAATGCCAGTGCCGGTTTCGGCCGAGGTGGCGAGCACCACGGGATAGGCGGCGACATGGGTCTTGGCGGTGGCGGCGACTGCGGCCACCGTGGCGGCGAGCGCAGTCGGCTTGATCTTGTCGCCCTTGGTGAGCACGATCTGATAGCTGACGGCGGCCTTGTCGAGCATAGACATGATCTCCTCGTCGACCTTTTTGAGGCCGTGGCGGGCATCGATAAGCAGCAACACACGCTTCAACACGACGCGGCCGCGCAGATAATCGAAGATCAACCGTTTCCAGCGGGCGACCAGATCGCGCGGTGCCTCGGCATAGCCATAGCCGGGCATGTCGACGAGCCGCAGGATGCGCGGTTCGCCGACATCGAAGATGTTCAATTCCTGCGTGCGCCCCGGCGTTGTCGAGGCGCGGGCCAGGCCATGGCGACCGGTCAGCGCGTTGAGCAGGGAGGATTTGCCGACGTTCGACCGCCCGGCAAAGGCGATTTCGGCGACATCGGGATCGGGCAGGAAGCGCAGTTCCGGGGCCGACAGGCGGAACTCCACCGGCCCGGCGAACAGCCGGCGCGCATCCTCGATCGCCCAGTCGCGCGCCTTGGCAGCAACGGCGGCGGCAACGGGATCGTAAATCTCTTCCGTTTCGAAATTATCGGTCACTTGGCTGCCTTGCCGGTGCCGGGCCTGGCCGGCGTCGCCTTCACATCGATGGTTTCCGGCGGCGTCGCGGGCATCGGGAACTTGCGCAGCATATACCATTGCTGGAGGATCGAGATCAGGTTGTTGGTGATCCAGTACAGCTGCAACCCGGCCGCGAACGGCGCCATGATGAACATGAACATCCACGGCATGATGGCGAACACCTGTTTTTGCACAGGGTCCATCGGGGTGGGGTTCATGCGTTGCTGCAGGAACATGGTGACGCCCAGGATCATCGGGAAGACACCGATGGCGATGAACGCCGGCGGCTGCCAATCGATGGCGCCGAACAGATTCAGCACGGTCAGGTGATCGGGGGCGGACAGATCCTTGATCCACAGCGCGAACGGCTGGTGGCGCATTTCGATGGAAACGAGCAGCGTCTTGTACAGCGCGTAAAAAATCGGGATCTGCAACACCAGCGGCAGGCAGCCGGCGAGCGGATTGACCTTTTCGGTCTTGTACAGCGCCATCATCTCCTGCTGCGCCTTCAGCTTGTCGTCCTTGTGCTTTTCCTGGATGGCCTTCATCCGCGGCCCGACGATGCGCATCTTGGCCATGGATTCATATTGCTTGTTGGCGATCGGGAACAGCAGGGCGCGCACGATCAGCGTCAGGCCGATGATGGCGACGCCGAAATTGCCCGACAGCTTGAACAGGAAATCCAGCAGGCGGAAAATCGGCTGGGCGATAAGGATGAACCAGCCCCAGCTCACCGCCAGGTCGAAATGCGGGATGCCCAGCGATTTCATATAGGCGTCGAGAAGGTTGACCTCCTTGGCGCCGGTAAAAAAGTGCGCCGTGGTTTCAGCGGTGGCGCCTGGGGCAATGGTACGGGCCGGGTTGAGATAATCGGTCTGATACTGGTCACCGGCAGCGGCAAAGCGCGCCTGCACCTGCGTCCGTTGATCGGGAACCAGCGCCGCAAGCCAGTATTTTTCGGTGATGCCGAGCCAGCCGCCGGTGGTGGTGTAGCGCTTTGGACCTTCCTCCTTCAGCTTGTCATAATTGACTTCGGTATCGTGCAGCGTGCCATCGATGACGCCGATGGGGCCAACGTGGAGGTTGTAGCTGTTCTTTTCCGTTCCGATGCCAAGCCGCGAGACAAGCCCCCAGGCCTGCAACGCCAACGGTGCCGCGCCGGTGTTGCGCACGCGCTGGCGGACGCTGAACATGAAATCCTTGTCAACCGCGATCTGCTGTTCGAACACCACGCCGGCCGGCGAGGTCCAGCTGAGCGTCACCGGCGTTTCGGGCGTCAATTGCGGGCCGCTGGCGGTCCATACCGCATCGGCGGGCGGTGCGCCGGCGCCGGTCCAGCCGAACTGGCCGAAATAGGCGTCGGCCGTGCCGCTGGGGCTGAACAGCCGAACGGGCGGCGATGTCTTGTCGATGGTTTCGCGATAGGTCGGCAGCACCAGATCATCGAAACGTGCGCCCTTCAGGTTGATCGAGCCCGACAGGCGCGGCGTCACGATGGCGATACGCGGCGATGCGGCCATGACCTGCGCGCGACCGGCAACCGTGGTGACGGCAGCAACCGCGGGGACGGTGCCCGCTGTTGCACCCGGGGCCGCGCCGGGGGTGGCAACCGCGCCCGGCACCGCCGGCGGCGCATCGGCCGTGGCAGCAGCGGTCACCGGCGACTTCGGCGTCGGGAAATAGCGTTCCTGCACCAGCGTCCAGCCAAGCAGCACCAGCACCGACAGCACGGAGGCGACGATCAGGTTTCGGATATCCTGGGTCACAAACTAGTCTTCTCTGTTGCCGGCGGTTGCGCCGATATGGGGTGCCGTTGCGGTCGGGTGAAGGAGTGCAAAACACCCCGAACAGGGCGCCTATAGCGGCTTAGGGCACCGGGTCATAGCCCGATGACCCCCATGGATGACAACGGGCGATGCGCCGCACCGCCAGCCAGCCGCCCTTTGCAGCGCCATGACGGTGCAGCGCCTCTAGGGCATAGGCCGAACAACTGGGCGTGAAACGGCAGCTTGGCGGCAGCAATGGCGATATGGCAATCTGGTAAAGCCGGATCGGTGCTGACAACAGCCGCGACGCGATCGTCACTTGCGCGCCTTTACCAGCGCTCGGGCCAATTCGTCGCGAAGCTGGCCATAATCCCGTTCGATGCCGGATTGCCGGCCGATCAGCACATGGTCCGCACCGGCAACGCCCTGTTCCGGCAGGATTTCCCGGGCCAGCGCGCGCAGCCGACGCTTCATGCGGTTGCGGACAACCGCGCCGCCGATCTTCTTGGTGACCGTATAGCCGGCACGCATCGCCGACTCGCTGTCATCCCGGGCATTCACCAACAGGATGAAGCCCGGCATCACCACCCGCCTGCCCTTGTTGGCGGCGAGGTAATCACGCCGCAACCTTATGGTCGCGGGCAACACCGGTTCAGGCGGAAAGCTTCTTGCGACCCTG
>JBBQPR010000017.1:0-41453 GCA_038217075.1 Sphingomonadales bacterium | reverse complement strand
ACAGACGCTGATCCCGGTCGATATGGACCAGGAAGAAGTCGCGCTGCAATTCCAGAAATACGCGCTGATTTCCGCCGCCGTCGTCGATGGCGAAGGCCGGTTGTGCGGCGTCATCACCGTCGATGACGTGGTCCATATCATCCAGGAAGAAGCCGGCGAAGACGCGCTGAAACTGTCGGGCGCCGGCGATGGCGACATCAACGAACCCATCGTCGATACGTTCAAGGTGCGGGTTGTCTGGCTGGTCATCAACCTTGGCACAGCCGTTCTGGCGGCCATGGTCATCGGCGCCTTTTCGGGCACAATCGCCCAGATGGTGACGCTGGCGGCGCTGATGCCGATCGTGGCGTCGATGGGCGGCAATGCCGGCACCCAGACGATGGCGGTGGCGGTACGGGCGCTTGCCACCAACCAGCTGACCGATTCAAACGCCCGCCGCGCCGTGTGGCGGGAAGTGCGGATTTCCCTGCTCAACGGCGCCACGCTGGCGGCGCTGATCGGCGTTGGCGTCGCGCTGATCTTTCACAGCCCGGCGCTGGGCGCGGTGATCGCTGCGGCCATGATGATCAACAATATCGTCGCCGGGCTGGCCGGCATGCTGATCCCGCTGGGGCTTGAACGCGCCGGGGTCGATCCGGCCGTGTCATCGGCGGTGTTCGTAACGATGTGCACCGATATCATGGGCTTTCTTGCCTTTCTCGGCCTGGCGACGCTGGTCGGGGTAAAGGCGCTCAGTTGACGCCATGCTGCACCTGACAAAGGTGGCCGTTGGCTGCCCGGACATCGAAACCCTGGCCCGGTTGCAGCGTGAACGCTGGGGCGACGAAGCCTGTTCGCTCACCCGCTTCATGCCCAAACGCGGCGCCGAACTCATCGGCGGTTCGCTGTTCTGGATCATCAAGCACCGGTTGGTGGCGCGCCAGACCATCCTGTCGCTGGCCATGGTCGAAACGCCTTGGGGCACCAAATGCCGCATCGGCCTTGCCCCCGGCCCGGTGCCGGTGGCGCAAGTGCCGCGTCGCGCCCATCAGGGCTGGCGCTATATGGAGGCTGCAGACGCCCCGGTTGATGCGGCAGCCGCCGGGGATGCGGACGCGCTGCCCGTCGGCATGGTCCGCGAACTGCAATCGCTGTGGCTGATCTGACGACCTCCCCGATCGGTGAGCGCCAGCAACGCGCGCCTGTCCAGGCTCACTTCCAAGCGTGTTGATTTGTCTTCCCGGGTCAAGCTAGGGATCGCATTCCTGATTCGAAGTTTGTGCAGTCCACCCTAGCGAAGCCGCTTTACCCTCGTAACGCGGCCCTGTTTCAGGAAAGTGAGCTGGTAACCGCCGAGCGTCACGCGCTCGATCTTCACCTTGTCGCGAACACGAACGTTGGGCAGGCTCACCGTATCCGTCTGCTTCCACACCTGGCCATTATCGAGCAGGAACACCCCCAGCCCGGAACTGTTGGTAAACACTTCGGTGATGCCGGCTTCCAGTTCCTGTAACTCGCGCGGGTCGGCAACGAAACGCTCGGCACTGCGTGCGGCCACACCTTCGGCACCAAAGGCCTCCTTCTTGGCCTTGGCGAGCGCCACGGCATCGGCATCGGCCTTTATCTTGGCAGCAGCAGCAGCGGCGGCGGCTTCTTCGGCGGCGATGCGCGCCGATTCCGCTGCGCGCTTCTGGCTGGCGGCGCGGGCTTCGGCGGACGAATCGGCAACGGCGGCGTCATAACAGGCCAGCCGTTCGGCATCGCGGGCGATGGTGGCGCAGGCGATGATGTCCGCTTGTGATTGGGCCAGCGCCGGCCCCGCCGGCAGCAACGCCATGCCGATTGCGGCTGCAACGATTCTGCGCATCGATCAATCTCCCCTCGCGGTGCCGGCTTCGCACGGCCGCTTCATGCTGCCATCTCTAGCGCCGCCGGAAGCAGTGGTCACGCGAAGGTTGACCTTTGACTGTCTCATTGCGATAAGACACTCATGTTTTCGCCGGACCGCCCGATCTATCGACAGATTCGCGATCTCATCGTGGGCCGCATCCTTGCCGCCGGTGACAATGCGCTGCTGCCATCGGTACGCGCCCTTGCCGCCGAAGCCGGGGTCAATCCGCTAACCGTCGCCAAGGCCTATCAGGACTTGCAGGCCAACGGCCTTGTCACGGCAAAAAAGGGCGTCGGCCTGTTTGCTGCGGATGGTGCCGCCACCACCCTGCTGGCATCCGAACGCGCCCGCTTCATCGATGAGGAATGGCCCCGCGTCCGCGAACATATCCAACGCCTCGGCCTCGACGTCGCGGACCTGCTCGAAAGCGTCTGAGGGCTCCTCCGGACATAACCGCCGTATCGCCGGATCCGGCGGCCGCTACCCCGCTCCACCCTATGCCGCCCCGTTTGGCAGTCGCCCTTAAGCAGCCGCCCGTATGCTGCCGACCCTACGCCGCCATCCCCTGCCACATCGCCACCGCCAGGTTGAACGCCCGCGGATCCCCCGTCGTCGTCGGTGCCATGCGGTTCATCGCATAGGCAAAGCAGCTGCGCGCCTTCAGATCGACGATCACCAGCGATCCGCCATAGCCACCCCAAAAGGCGCTTTCATTGTTCGGCAGCGGCACCGCACCGCCCTGCAGGCCATAACCCATGCCATAATGCACCGGCATGCCCAGCACCATGTCGTCCCCCATGATCTGCGATTCGAGAACCCGCCGTACCCCGGCTTCGGACAGGATGCGCTTGCCGTTCGAAACGCCGCCATTGGCCACCAGCGTCTGCACCAGCGCGACGGACCGCGCATTGCCCTGGCCATTGGCGGCCGGAATTTCGGCGCCGCGCCATTCACGGGTGCGGGTTTCACGCGGATCGACCGGCGGGTTGGTCGCCATATTGGCGGTCAGCGGCCGATCGGTCATGTCGGCTATGCCTCCGCCCTTTGGCGGCGGGATCAGTTCGGCCACCCGCGCATCCTCGCTGGCGGCAAGGCCAATGTGAAAATCGGCGCCCAGAGGCTCGGCGATTTCGGTGCGGAACACCGTGCCAAGGCTGTGCCCGGTTATGCGGCGCACGACTTCGCCGACCAGATAACCCTGGGTGACAGCATGATAGCCCGGCGCCGTGCCGGGTTCCCAGAACGGCTTTTGCGCCGCCAGCAGGCCCGTCACCTTGTCCCAGTCATACAGGTCGGCCTTGGCCATTTTCTCGTGAAAACCCGACAGGCCGGCGCTGTGCGACATCAGTTGCGCCACCGTCACATCGGCCTTGCCGTTGGCGGCGAATTCCGGCCAGTATCGCGCAACCGGCGCTGCAAAATCCAGCTCACCGCGGTCGGCGAGCAGCAACGCCGTCAACGCGGTCATTGTCTTGGTCGTTGAATAAACGTTGACGATCGTGTCCTTCTGCCACGGCTGCGTCGCCGCCGCATCGGCATGGCCACCCCAGATATCGACGACCATCTCGCCATCGATGGTCGCGGCAAAACTGGCCCCAACCTCGTTGCCGCCATCGAAATTGGCGGCAAAGGCGTCCTTCACACCGGCAAAGCGCGGGTCGGTATGGCCATGGACTTCGATCATCTGGAATTGCCTTTCAGGGGGAATGCGAGGGAATCAGATCGTGACGTCGGACGGCAGCGGCGATGGCGCGACCAGTCGTGTGTAGGTTTTCAGCGCAAAGCGATCCGTCATGCCAGCTATGAAATCCGCGATATGCCGGGCGCGTGCCGGTTCATCCGGGGGAGTCGCCGCCGCCCAATCGGCCGGCAGCGCCGCCGGGTCGGCATGAAAGGCCGCGAACAACCCCGCGACCACCAGCTTTGACGGATCGCGTAAGGCCGCAACATGCGGGTGCCGATACATATGTGCGCGCAAAAACGCCTTCAACACCGCCGTTTCGGCGCGCATCTGCGACGACAGGCCGATCAACGCCCGCCCGGCAGCGCGCACATCGGCAACCGTTTGCGGCATCACTTCGGCAATCCGTCGCCGGCTTTCGGCCAACAGGTCGTCGGTCATCCTGCCGATCTGGTCGCGCACCAGTTCGGGCACCAGCCGCCGCCGCGCCGTCACCCCCGGCCAGCACGCCGTCACGCCGCGCCAGCTTGCCGCCGTGAACGGCACCGCCGCGCATAATTCTTCCATCGTGAACAGGCCGGCACGAATGCCATCGTCCAGATCATGATTGTCATAGGCGATATCGTCGGCCATCGCCGCCACCTGTGCTTCCAGCCCGGCATGGCTGGCGAGATCGAGCGGATATTGCGCATCCGCTTCCTGCATCGCCCAACTCGGCGCGTAAATCGGGCCATTGTGCTTCGCCAGCCCCTCCAGAGTCTCCCAGCTCAGGTTCAACCCGTCCCAGCCGGGATAACGATTCTCCAGCCGTGTGACGATGCGCAGTGTCTGGGCGTTGTGATCGAACCCGCCATAGGGCGCCAGCGCCACCGCCAGCGCATCCTCCCCCGAATGGCCGAACGGCGGGTGACCAAGATCATGCGCCAATGCCAGCGCCTCGGTCAGGTCCTCGTCCAGCCCCAGCGCCCGCGCCAGCGTGCGGGCGATCTGCGCCACCTCCAGGCTGTGCGTCAGCCTTACCCGGAAATGGTCGCCATCCGGCGCCACGAACACCTGCGTCTTGTACCGCAGCCGCCGGAATGCACTGCTATGCACGATCCGGTCGCGGTCACGCTGGAAAGGCGTGCGGGTTGCCGACACCGCCTCCGGGTGCAACCGGCCCCGCGATTGGTCGTGCAACGTGGCATAGGGCTTCACGCGCCAGCAATCATGGCAGCGATCATTTCGCCAGCGCCGCATCAAAACCTGTCGTCATCACCGGCGTATCGCACACTGTCGCCGAATAACGCGGCGCCGGCGCCGGCTGCACCACGCCGCCCACCTCGATAAACGTGCCGCGCGCCGCGTTGTGCGGGTGTGACGGCGCTTCGGCCATGCTCAGCACCGGCGCAAAGCAGACATCGGTCATCTCCATCAGCGCGCACCATTCGTCGCGGGTCCTGGTCAAAAACAGCGCGGTCAGCTTGGCCTTCAAAGGACCCCAGGCCGAACGGTCCATCTGCGCATCGAAATCCTTGTCCGCCGCCAGCCCCGCCAGCCGGCGCAATTCGGCATAGAATTGCGGCTCGATGCTGCCAATGGAGATCCATTTGCCGTCACCGGTTTCATAGGTGTCATAGAAATGCGCGCCGGTATCCAGCATGTTGGTGCCGCGATTGTCGCTCCAGATGCCATTGGCGCGAAAGCCCCAGATCATGCTCATCAACGTCGCAGCGCCATCGGTCATCGCCGCATCGATCACCTGGCCCTGCCCGGTCTTTTGCGCGTGCAGCAACGCAGAAACCATCCCGAACGCCAGCATCATGCCGCCGCCGCCAAAATCCCCCACCATGTTGATCGGCGGCGTCGGCTTTTCCCCGGCGCGGCCATAGGCGTGCAGCGCGCCGGCCAGCGCGATATAATTGATGTCGTGCCCGGCGGCGGCAGCATAGGGCCCCGTCTGCCCCCAGCCGGTCATCCGCCCATACACCAGTCGCGGATTGTCCTCGAGCAACACATCGGGGCCCAGCCCCAGCCGCTCGGTAACACCGGGCCGAAAGCCCTCGATCAACCCGTCGGCGGACTTCACCAGGTCGCGCACCCTGGCCTTGCCCTCCGGCGATTTCAGATCGACCCCGATCAACCGCCGCGACCGCAGCAACGGATCACGCGCATCGATCCGCGCACCGGGCCGATCGACCCGGATCACCTCGGCGCCATGGTCGGCCAGCATCATCGCCGCAAAAGGCCCCGGCCCGATCCCGGCCAGTTCGATGATCCGCAGTCCGCTAAGTGGTCCGGCCATGGTCTGTCTCCCGATCCGCGCTGTCCCCGCGCGCCAAAATATCGCGCCCTTCCCTGCCACGCCAACCCGCCGGGTCAAGCGCCAATGCGATAGGGTGGCAGCCTGCGCCCGATCATTGACACTGGTTCGACGCCTGATTAGTTAGTTCGATATCGAATTAAATCGGAGAGGCCATGCCAAGCCGGAGACAGATCATTCTTGGTGCCGGCGGCGGCGTGGCGCTGGTCGGCGGCGGCGCGTTCTGGCGGGTCTCGCGCCAGCCGGAACAGGCGATGGCGCCATGGCAAATCGACAAGGCCGAGCCCAGCGTCCGCCTCGATGCGCTGCGGCACGCCATCCTCGCGCCCAGCCCGCACAACCGCCAGCCCTGGCTGCTGCGGCTCCACGGCAAAAGCGATGTCATCGTCAGCTGCGACCTGGACAAGCGCCTGCCCGAAACCGATCCCTTTGATCGCCAGATCACCATCGGTTTTGGCAGTTTTTGCGAGCTCGCCGGCATCGCTGCCTCGAAACGTGGCCAGCGCATCGAAATAACGCCCTTTCCCGATGGCGCTCCCGGCCCCGACGAACGCCTCGATTCGCGCCCCGTCGCACGCCTGCACTTTGTCACAGACCCCAATGTGCGCATGGACCCGCTCGCCGCCATGATCCGGGCGCGGCGATCGACCAAGGAAGAATATGACCTCGAAACCCGCATCGCCGACGCGCCGCTCGATCGCATCGCGGCCCTGTCCACCCCCGATGTCTCCATCGCCTATGCCAACAAGGGCCAGCGTGTCGGCGCCATCGCCCGCAACATCATCGGTGCGCTCGGCGTCGAGATGCGCACCCCGCGCACCAACCAGGAAAGCGTCGATCTGATGCGCATCGGCGCCGATGCCATCGATGCGGCGCCCGATGGCATCGGCCTGCGCGGCAAGCTCATCGAAACGCTCGTCGCCACCGGCAATCTGACCAAGGCCGACCTGGCCGATCGCACCTCCTCATTCTACCGGCAGGGCGTCGATCAACAACTTGCCATCTATGGCTCGGTCCCTGCGGCGTTGTGGCTGGTGACGCCGGGCAACACGCGGCTGGACCAGTTCAACGCCGGCCGCGCCTATGTTCGCGCCAATCTGCTGGCAACCGCGCTCGGCCTCAAGATGCACCCGGCCAGCCAGGCGTTGCAGGAATATCCCGAAATGGCCGAACAACTGGCCAGCATCCACCACCTGCTGGCGATCCCCGATGGCCATCGCATCCAGATGCTGGCGCGCATCGGCCATGGCCCCGATGTGCCACCGGCACCGCGCTGGCCGCTGTCCGAACATCTGCGCGCATGACCACCGCCGTATCGCCAGCCGCCGATCCCCCGGCGGTCCAGCTGTTCAACGAAATCGCCATCATCGAACAATTGTCGCGCAGCCGCTTCGAACGCGTGTTGCCACCGGGCATGACCCTGTCGCAATTCGGCGTGCTCAACCATTTCGCCCGGCTGGGCGGCGAATATGCCCCGGCCGCGCTCGCTTCCGCCTTTCAGGTGACACGGCAGACCATGACCAACACGCTGCAACGGCTCGAAACCGCCGGGCTGGTGGCGCTGCGGCCCGATCCAGCCGATGGCCGCGCCAAGATCGTCACCATCACGCCGCTGGGCGCCGCCATGCGCGCCGATTGCATCGCCCGGCTTGCGCCGGTGCTGGCCGAACTCGACGCGGTCATCCCCGCCGCCGACATCGCCGCGCTGCTGCCTGGCCTGCGCAGCCTGCGCCAACGCCTGGATGCCGCTCGCCGGGCTTGACGCTGCCCATTCAATTCCATAATTCTGGAAATATGGAAACCAACTCCGAATCGATGGTTGACAGACTGGCTGCACTGGCCCAACCGCACCGGCTGGCGGTGTTCCGGCTGCTCGTCGTCGCCGGGCCCGATGGTCGCAGCGCCGGCGACATCGCCGGTGCGCTGTCGCTGCCCGGATCGTCGCTGTCGTTTCACCTCGCCCATTTGAAACGCGCCGGGCTGGTTCTGGCCACCCGCGACGGCCGTTCGCTGCGCTATGCCGCCGATTTCGGCGCAATGCGCGGTCTTGTCGATTTCCTCACCGAAAATTGTTGCAGCGCCGCCGCCTGCGCCCCCGCCAGCGAAAGGACCGCCGCATGAAACGCCTCCACCTCCACGTCGGGGTCGATGATCTTGCCGCCTCGGTAAAATTCTATTCGACGCTGTTCGCCGCCGAACCGACCTTCATCGCCGATGATTATGCCAAATGGATGCTGGAAGATCCGCGGGTGAATTTCGCCATCTCACGCGGGCACGCGACCCGCGGCATCGAACATGTCGGCATCCAGGTCGAGAATGCCGAGGAACTCGCCGAAGTCCGCGCCCGCCTCAATCGCGCCGAAGCCCCCATCCTCGACGAAGCCACTACCACCTGCTGCTACGCCCAATCCAGCAAGGCGTGGATCAGCGACCCGCAGGGCGTGATGTGGGAAACCTTCCTCACCACCGGCGCCGCGACCGATTACGGCGACAACCCGGCGTTCGCCAGCATCGCGGCCTCCCCCGGTGCCGCCGAAGGCACCTGCTGCACCCCCGCCATGCCGGCGCCCGCCGCCACAAAATGCTGTGGGTGACGCGATGACCATCACCATCTGGCACAATCCCAAATGCGGCACCTCCCGCAACGTGCTGGCGATGATCCGCGCCACCGGCGTTGAGCCGACCGTCATCGAATATCTCAAAACTCCGCCAGACGCCGCCACGCTGGCCCATGTCGCGGCGGCGGTCGGCGGCGCTACCAAGCTGATGCGGACCAAGGGCACACCCGCCGAAGAACTCGGCCTCGACAAGCCCGGCACCACCGACGCGGCGATCCTGGCGGCAATGGCGCAGCACCCGATCCTCATCAACCGCCCGGTGGTCATCACCCCGCGCGGCACCATCCTCGCCCGCCCGTCGGAACAGGTGCTTGCGGTGCTGGACGGCAACCTGCCACCCGATTTTCGCAAGGAAGACGGCAAGCCCGCGATCCAGCCATGATCCGCCCGGCACGGCCCAGCGATGCGGTCGCCATCGCCGCCATCTATGCGCCTGCCGTCACCACCGGCACCGCCACCTTCGAACTCGTACCGCCGAACGCCGCCGAAATGGCCGCCCGCATGGCCCGCGTCGCCGCGCAAAACGCCCCCTGGCTGGTCGGCGACGACGCCGGCACCATCACCGGCTATGCCTATGCCAGCCCGTTTCGCGACCGCCCGGCCTATGCCCGAACCTGCGAAACCTCGGTCTATGTCGCCCCCGGCCAGCACCGGCGCGGCGTCGGCCAGCAACTGCTCGCGGCGCTGACGGAAGCTGCCCGCGCCGCCGGCTATGCCCAGATGATCGCGGTGATCGGGGATAGCGGCAACGCGGCCTCCATCGGGCTGCACAGCGCCGCCGGTTTCACCGAGGCCGGCCGGCTGCACAACGTCGGCTGGAAATTCGAACGCTGGCTCGATGTTGTCTATATGCAGAAAAGCCTTTGATTCGATGACATTGCAGCGGCGGCTGTTCGCGGAAATGCTCGGCTCGGCGATGCTGTTCGCCGCCGTCATCGGCTCCGGCATCATGGGTGAAACGCTGGCCGGCGGCAATGTCGCGGTGGCGTTGCTCGGCAACACGCTGGCAACGGCGGCGATGCTGTTCGTGCTCATCACCATGCTCGGCCCGGTATCGGGCGCGCATTTCAACCCGCCGGTCAGCCTGGTTTTTGCCATGCGACGCGAGCTCTCATGGCGTGACACGGCGCTTTACATTGCCGTGCAATTGCTCGGGGGCCTTGCCGGCGTGCTCATCGCCCATGCCATGTTCGACGTGCCGCTGTGGGAGGTCGGCATCAAGATCCGCACCGGCCCCGGCCAATGGCTTGGCGAGGGCGTCGCCACCTTCGCCCTCGTGCTCACCATCCTGGGCACCGTCCGCCACCGCCCGAACTGGGTGCCGGCCGCCGTCGCCATGGTCATCACTGCCGGCTATTGGTGGACATCATCGACCAGCTTTGCCAACCCGGCGATCACCCTCGCCCGCGCGATGACCGACAGCTTTTCCGGCATCCGGCCCATCGATGCGCCTGGCTTCATCGCCGCGCAACTCGGCGGCGCGGTGCTTGCCGCGCTTTGCGGCCGCTGGTTGTTCGACAGGTCCTAAACCCGCACCAGTCCGGTCATCGGCCGAACATCCCGCGCGAACACCGTGCGCGCCACCATTTCCGGGTCCAGCCCGAACTGTTCCGCCGCAAGCCCGGCAAACAGGCCGCGCAAATCCGCCGTCGGCCGCAAATCCCGGCCTTCGAACAATTGCCCCGCCGCCAGCCCGGGCCAATCGGCGATCACCCGGCCACCCTTCAACGCACCGCCCGCCAGTATCGCCGCGCCGCCGGTGCCATGGTCGGTGCCGCCGGTGCCGTTGGGCGCCGCCGTCCGCCCGAACTCCGTTGCCGCGACCACGACCGTCTTCGCCCAATCGGCGCCCAACCCGCTGTGCAGCGCGCCGATCACCGCATCCAGCCCGCGCAGCGCCTGGTTCAACCGCCCCGCCTGCCCGGCATGGGTATCCCAGCCGCCAAGCTCGATCACCGCAACCCGCGCGCCATCCGGCTTGGCAAGGAACGTCGCCGCCAGCTTGCCCAGCGCCGCCGGGTTGGCGCGGCCCTGCGCATCGGCACCCGCCGCGGTGCGCGCATCGATCGCCTGCGACCACAGCGCGTGCAACTGCGCGTCACCCGCATACATCGCCCCGGCCCGGCTGATCAGGTCATCATCCGCCGCCGGCAGCACCGATGGCGCATAGGATGTCGCCGCCGCCGCGCCGCGCAGCGCCATCGGCACCGTCGGCGAAATCGCCACCGCCGGCTCCCGCGTGCGCGGCAGCAACGGCAACAGTCGGTTCAACCAGCCATCGCGCAGCGCATAGGCAGCGGTGCCACCGGTTTCGAGCACATTCTGCGCATCGAAATGCGACCGCGCCCGGTATGGCGACGAAATGGCATGGACGACCGCCGCCTCGCCCTTCGCATACAGCGCCGCCGTTTCCACCAGCGCCGGGTGCAGCATGAACATGCCATCCAGCCGCACCGGCGCCCCGGCATTGTCCGGCGGGCCGAATTTGCCGCGCAGCGCCGCATAGGCCGGATCACCCACCGGCATCGCCACCTGCAGACCATCCATGGCACCGCGCAGGATGATGAAGACAAAGCGCCGCTCCCCCGCCACCGCCGCCAGCGCCAGCCGCGGATCGAGCAGCGCCACCGCCGCCAGCCCCGCACTGCCCAGGAAGAATCGCCGGTCCAGCATCGCTACCTCCGCAGGAATTCGGGCGATGCAAGCAACAGCGCCAGCCCGGTTTGCGGCCGGTCGGCCCGCTCGATCGCCGTAGCCGTCGCGGCGCTCAATACGCCGGGCAATATCCTTGGCGCCAATTGCCGCGCATCGATCCGGTCGCCCACCACCTCGGCGATACGCCCGGCCAGCTCCACCCGGCGCAGCAAGGCATCGGCGGCGGCCCAGCTTGCCGCGATATCGTCCCACCCGGCGGGCGACCCCGGCCGCCAGATCGGCTGGCCCAGTTCTGCCAGCGCGCCGACGATCTTCAGATCGGGCGCCGTCCGCCCACCAACCGCGCGCAGCGCCGAGATCGTCCATTCCCACGGTGTCTTGAATTTCGGCGTCGCTACCGCCCAGCTTTCGGGCGCCGCCACCAGCACGCGATACAGGGCCATCAGATCGCCGCCACTTTCAACATGCGCCGCCGCCAGCCGGTCAACCAGCGCGGGCGGCGGCACATCGGTAACGAAATGCCGGGCCAACTTGGTCGCCAGATGCCGCGCCGTCGCCGGATGCACCGCCAGATCGGCCAGCATGGCGCGCGGTTGCGCCTCGCCAGACTGGGCATAGCGCCGACCCAACAGGGTCCGCACCCCCGGCTGATGCCAACCCGGCTGAAACACGAAACTGCCATCCGGCGCCTCGATACCGACCGGCCGCCGCACAAAACCGCCGACGCTGAAGCCCGACAGTGCCGCCGCCAGTTCCTGCACGTCGCCCTGCCCATAACCGCCATCGACGCCCAGCGTGTGCAGTTCCAGAATCTCGCGGCCCAGATTTTCGTTGATCCCGAACTTGCGTCGGCCACCGCGCCGCAGCGCCGCCTGCGCCAGCGGCGAATCCGGGCCGATCGATTGCGCCTGATCGAGATACAGCAACATCGCCGGATGCTGCTCCACCGCCAGCAGCATATCGCCGAACGTCCCGGCGATGTGCGGCCGGATCGCTTCGAACTCCAACGTTCCCGCCAGGCCGATGGTCTGCAACTTGTCCGCTGAAACGGCGAAATGATTGGCCCAGAAATGCACCAGCTGCTCGGCAAATGGCGTGTTGGTGGTCAACGCCGAAACAATGCGCGCGCGGGCCTGCGCACCATAGCCATCGCGGAATTGCCGCCGCAGCCGCTGGCGCAGATCGCCGCGCATGTCCTTGGCGTTTGCCACGTCACCCAGTGCCTCGGCCATCTGCGGCGTCGCGGCTTCGCCGGCCATGGACCCACCATTGCCCGCGCCATTGCCCACGCCGCTGCCCACGCCGTTGCCACGCCTGCCCCCGCCAGCCTGCAAAAAGGGTCGAATTTCGGCAAGATAGGCCCGAAACTCCGCGGCCATCACCGCGCTGCCCGGGGCTTGGGCAATGGACTCCGGCCGCACATCAAAGCGATCGAACTGGCCCAACAGCCAGGCCTGCGGATTATCGGGCGGCGCTTCGCCGCCGCGCAGCCCAAGCCCGAAACGATTTGCGGCAATAGCGCCGGAAAACTGCGAATTCGCGACCATGTGCATCATACGCCGACACGCCCGCAATCCCTCGCCGGCCACGCGATCCGCAGAATCACTCCACACCAAAAAAAACCCCGCGCCTTTCGGCACGGGGATAGTTTCATTCAGGGTATAGTATCGCTGCCCATCGAGCAGAATGGTTCGGTGCAACCTGTCAGCTGTTGACCTGCCGCTTGAAGAACGGCGGAATATCGACGTCCGGTGCCACCGGCGGCGGTTCCGGGGCGAGCGTTGCCGGCGGTGAGGCCTTGGGCTTGCTGCCACGCGACAGGTTCATCATCTTTTCAAACAGCGTCATCGGCCGGTCTTCTTCCGCTTCCACTTCGGCGACGGGCTCGGGTTCCGGTTCGGCGCGCGGCATCGGCACGGCCGCAGCCGGCGTTGCAACGGGCACGTCGCGCGGCGTGAAGCGGAACGTATCGGCTGGCGACGCATCTTCCAGCCGCTCGGCATCCACACCCAGGTCGATCTCGTCATCCTCGATCGCGTCCTCGATTGCGGGCGCGATATCATCCTCGATCTGGGCTTCCGGCAGCGTTGCCGTGGCGAAACCGTCCACCGCGCGTACCAGCGCCGCATCGGCGAGCGGCGGCATGTCGATGGCCGGTGCTATCGTCACCTGGGGCACGGGCATTGCCGGCGCGACGGCAACCGGTGCGGTAAAGATGCTCGGTTGCGCGGTGAAACCGGTGCTGGCCCGGGGGCGCGGCGCGACGGCGGTCGGGCGGCTGGCGGCGTCGATGCCGGTGGCGACAACGGAAACCCGCATCACCCCGTCCAGGTCCTTGTTGAACGCCGAACCGACGATGATGTTCGCATCCGGATCGACCATGTCGCGGATGTGCGTCGCGGCTTCATCGACTTCCATCAGCCGCAGATCGTCACCGCCGGTGATGTTGATGATGACACCCTTGGCGCCGCGCATCGAAACTTCATCGAGCAGCGGGTTGGCGATGGCCTTTTCGGCAGCCTCGATGGCGCGCCGTTCGCCCGTCGCTTCGCCCGTCCCCATCATCGCCTTGCCCATTTCGGACATGACGGTGCGGATATCGGCGAAATCCAGGTTGATCAGCCCTGGCATGATCATCAGATCGGTGATGCCGCGCACGCCCTGGTGCAGCACCTGGTCGGCCATCGCAAACGCTTCCTTGAAGGTCGTGTTGGCGTTGGCAATCAGGAAGAGGTTCTGGTTCGGAATGATGATGAGGGTGTCGACGACCTTCTGCAGCTCGGCGATGCCTTCCTCGGCGGCGCGCATGCGCTTGTTGCCTTCAAAGGTGAACGGCTTGGTGACGACACCAACGGTAAGGATGCCCTTTTCGCGGGCGGCGCGGGCCACGACAGGCGCGGCGCCGGTGCCGGTGCCGCCGCCCATGCCGGCAGCGATGAAGCACATGTGCGCGCCTTCAAGGCTGGCTTCGAGCTGGTCGAGCGTTTCCTCGGCGGCGGCGCGACCGATCTCCGGACGGGCCCCGGCGCCCAGCCCCTGGGTGATTTTCATGCCCAGCTGGATGCGGGTTTCGGCCTTGCTGGAAGCGAGCGACTGGGCATCGGTATTCGCAACGATGAACTCCACGCCCTGCAGGTCGGCGTTGATCATGTTGGTGACGGCGTTGCAGCCGGCACCGCCCACCCCCACAACGGTAATCCGCGGCTTAAGCTCGGTCAGCGCGGGCCGTTCAAATTCCAGCATGTCGTGTCTCCCCTTCCAGTATGCATACTATATGAGCTATTCTATACTTCCAAGTGCCATCACATGCTGCCGCGTAATTTTTCGATCATGGTCAACAACCGGCCGCCGCCGCCCGCCTGTTTCGGCGGAGTCGAGTTGTGCCAGATGTCAGGCACTTCGGCCGCGGCGAACAGCACCAACCCGGCCAAAGTGGCAAAGGCCGGACCGCTTTGCGCAGGCGGCAGTCCGGTCAATCCGCGCGGCCGGCCGATGCGGACGTTGCGGTTCAACGACCCTTGCGCGAATTCGGCGATGCTGCGCAGCTCGGCGCCGCCACCGGTCAGCACCAATTGCCGCGCCTGCGGGCCGGTAAAGCCCAGTTCATCGAGCTTGCGCGCGATTTCGCGAAACAACAGGTCGAGCCGATGCCGGATGACGCCAACAATCTGCGCCCGCGGCACGCGCATCGGTTCCGATGTGCTGTCCTCGCTCATCGGCGGGATTTCGACCGCTTCGTGGTTGTCCTTGGGCACCGCGATCGCCGAACCATCCAGCGCCTTCAACCGCTCGGCGCTGCTCCGCCGCGTTGCGAATGCAGACGCCAGATCGACGGTGATATCGTCCGCCCCCATCTGGATCGCCGCGACGCCCACCAGCATCCCGTATTTGTGGACGGCGATGGTCGTCACCCCGGCACCGATCTCGATCAGCGCGACACCAAGCTCGCGTTCCTCGCGCTCCAGCGTCGAAAGGCTGGCCGCCACCGGGGACGCCACCAGCGACCTCAGCCCGATATGGGCGTTCTTGATGGCGCGATCGAGGTTCTTCAGCGGCGGCGTATCGGCGGTCACCACATGGATATCCATGCCCAGCCGGTCGGCATGAAACCCCAGCGGGCTTTCCACCCCCGGTTGGCCATCCAGCGCATACAGCGCCGGTTGCGCATGGACGACGGTGCGGCCACGCGGGTCGATCCGGGTCCGCCCGGCCTCGCGCAGTGCCACCATGTCGGCCGCCGTAATGCTGGCCCCGGCGATGTCGATTTCCGCCGTCGCCACGTCGCTGCCCAGATTGCCCGCCGAAATCGAGGCATGGACGAATTCCACCTGCACGCCGGCGGCGCGCTCGGCCTGGTCCATCGCGCCCCGGATCGCCGCTTCGGTCCGCTCGAAATCGGTCACCAGCCCGCGCTTCAACCCGGCGCAGGGCTTTTGCCCGGTGCCGATCACCCGCGGTTCACCGTCACCGCCGGCGATGACGATCAGCGCCGCCACCTTCGAAGTGCCGACATCGAGCACTGCGATGGTGCGTTCGGGGCTTCCCTTGGCGCCGAGGCCCTTGGGCACGAGGGGGATCTTGGGGGCCATCAGATTGTGTTCGCCTTCTGGGCCTTTTGGGCCTTTGCCGCTGCCTCCAATGCCGCCTTTACGGCGGCACCGCCCACTGTCATGCGGCCCGGCACGCGCATGTCAAAGCGTTC
This sequence comes from Sphingomonadales bacterium, assembly GCA_038217075.1. Lineage (GTDB taxonomy): Bacteria > Pseudomonadota > Alphaproteobacteria > Sphingomonadales > Sphingomonadaceae > Sandarakinorhabdus. The sequence goes on along the minus strand of JBBQPR010000017.1, from coordinate 25,625 downwards.
GAACCTGCCACCCAACAGCTTGCGGTCATCATCGAGGCTGGCCTCCAGCCCGGCGAACCGCTTGATGGCGGCGCGGGCGGCATCCGGGGTGTCCGGCAACGCCAGCGTTTCCCCCGATTTGAAGCGCACATCCCAGCGGCGCCCCCCCACCAAGATCCCGGCATCGACGCGATCGACCAGCGTCGGCGCCGCAGCGGCAATCAACAGCATCTCGCGGACCCGGGCGTTTGCCCCTGGCCCAACCACCACCGGCAGCTTGGCAAAGCGTTCCAGCCGATCCCGCGTCAGCACCTGGCCGGTGATGTCGATGGCGGCGAACCGGCCCTGATACTGCCACAGCGCCACCGGCCGCCGCTCGACGATCTGAATCGAAAGCGTATCGGGCAATTGCCGGCCAACGCTGGCATCCGCCACCCAGGGCAGGGCCAGCAACCGGTTGCGGATCGCCGGCAGATCGGCGGTCAACATGGCGTTGCTCGAACCCGAAAGCGCCGCGTCATACACCGGCAAGCGCTGCATCTCCCTGGTGCCGCTGACATCGACATGGCGTATCTCGAATCCGGCCTTGGCGCTTTGGCGGATCGTTTCGGCCCACCAGCGCTGCGGCACGCCGGCCAGCATCGCCAGCGCCGTCGCCGCCGCAAGCGACAGCAGCAGCACCGAAATCACCAGATTGCGGCGCAGGGTCAGCGCATCGACCGGCAGGTTCATCATGGCGCGCTGCGGCCTGCGCTGCGCCACCGGCTTGCGCTTTGGCGGCTTGGCGCCGCGCTTCAGGGCCATCGTCGTCATGCCGCCACCGCCGCGTCGATCAACATCTGCACCAGCGCTTCATAACTGATGCCGCGATACTTCGCCTGTTCCGGCACCAGGCTCAAGGGGGTCATGCCGGGCTGGGTGTTGACCTCCAGCAGATACAGCCCGGCCTCGCCATGCGCCGGGTCCCAGCGGAAGTCCGACCGCGACGTGCCGCGGCAGCCCAGCGCCCGATGCGCATCCAGCGCCATTTTCAGACAGGCGTCGGTGATCGCCGGCGGCAGGTCCGCCGGGCACATATGCACCGTCAAGCCATCGGTATATTTGGCATCGTAATCGTAAAAACCCTGCGTCGGCTGCAATTCGGTCACCGCCAGCGCCTCATCGCCCAGCACCGCCACCGTCAATTCCTTGCCGGCAATGAACGGCTCGGCGAGCAGATCGGCAAATTCATGCCACGGCCCCTTCACATCCCGGCCAATGGGATTGCCGTAGTTCGAGGCATCGGTAACGATGGCGACGCCCACCGAAGACCCCTCATTGACCGGCTTCAGCACATAGGGCCGTGGCATCGGATCGCCGGCAAACAGGCTTTCGGATTTGACCATGCGGCCTTCGGGCATGCGGATGCCACTGGGCACCAGGATGCGCTTGGTCAATTCCTTGTCGATGGCAATCGCCGATGTGGTGACGCCGGAATGGGTGTATTTCAGGCCGAGAATGTCCATCAGGCCCTGCACGCTGCCATCCTCCCCCGGCGTGCCGTGCAGCGCGTTGAACACCACATCGGGCGCGGCGGCCTTCAATGCCGATGCCACATCGCGGTCCATGTCGATTTCGGTCACGTCATGGCCCAATGTTCGGCACGCAGCGGCGATACCCCGGCCAGAGGTCAGCGACACCTGCCGCTCGGCGGACCAGCCGCCCATCAACACCGCGACCTTCACTTCGCCACCCCGACCCGCTGAATTTCCCACTCCAGGTCAACACCGGACTGCGCCTTGACGCGTGCACGCACCTCATCGCCCAACGCCTCGATATCGGCGGACGTCGCGTCACCGGTATTGAGCAGGAAATTGGTATGCTTCTCGCTGACCTGAGCACCACCGACGCGCAGCCCCCGACAACCGGCGGCGTCGACCAGCTGCCAGGCCTTGTGGCCATCGGGGTTCTTGAAGGTGGAGCCACCAGTGCGCGACCGCAGCGGCTGCGAGGCTTCGCGTTCGGCGGCAATGCGATCCATCTCGGCGGTGATCGCCGCCTTGTCGCCCGGCACCCCGCGAAACAGCGCTTCCACCACGATATCACCATCGGGCAACGCCGAATGACGATAGCTGAACCCCAGTTCTGCCGCCGATACCGTCTCGATCCGCCCATCGCGGCGCACGATTTTCGCCTCGACCAGTATCGCCGCCACGTCGCGGCCATAGGCGCCGGCGTTCATTCGCACCGCGCCGCCCGCCGTGCCGGGGATGCCGCGCAGGAACTCCAGCCCCGCCAAACCCGCATCGCGCGCCGCCGAAGCCACCGTAATCCCCATCGCCGCCGCACCGGCGCGCACCAGGTCACCCTCCACCGACACCTGCGCAAATGCTTTGGGCAACCGCACCGTCACCCCCGCCAGACCACCGTCGCGCACGATCAGATTGGACCCGACCCCCACCGGAAACACCGGTACCGACGGGTCCAGCGCCGCCAGAAACTGCGCCAGATCGGCAATATCCCGCGGCCGCACCAAGAATTCCGCGGCGCCACCGGTGCGAAACCAGATGAAATCGGCAAAGCGCGCGCCCGCTTCCACGCTACCCGCCAGCGGCGGAAGCTTTTCCTCACCCTTGAGGGGGGAGGCGACTCGCGAAGCGAGCGGGTGGGGGTGGCCCCCCAGCAGCGCTACCTCGATCGCCCGAAACACCATGTCCGACTCATCCAGGATCTCGCGATTGGCAAACCGCAGCACGCGATACCCCTGCCCCTCCAGAAACGCAGTCCGGACGGAATCCACCTCTGGTGTATGCTGGCCACCATCGGCTTCGATTATCAGCTTGGCCTGAGGCGCCATAAAATCTGCGATATAGCGGCCGATAGGTGCCTGCCGACGGAACTTGAACCCCGCAAGTTGCTTTCCCTGCAGCAGCGACCACAGCTTGATCTCGGCATCCGTCATGGTGGCCCGCAATTCGCGGGCGCGCTCCGTGGCACCAGCCGCCGCCCGGTGCCGCACGTTCATAGCCCCTGCCCCGCAAGGGGGAGGAAGATGGCTGTTCCCCTCATCCGGCGCGCACTTTTGCAATCGCCGGCGCAAGTCCCGCCGCCCATTTGGTGATGTCACCAGCACCCAGACACACCACCATGTCGCCTGGCCGCGCATCGGCGGCCAATTGCGCGGCCAGATCATCGGCGCCCGTCACCGCCTGCGCGGCGCGATGGCCGGAATTGCGCAACCCCTGGACCAACGCTTCGGCATCGACGCCGGGGATCGGCGCCTCACCCGCCGCATAGACGGGCGCCACATAAACCGCATCGGCATCGTTGAACGCCGCCTGGAATTCCGCCATCAGGTCGCGCAATCGCGTAAACCGATGCGGTTGCACCACCGCCAATACACGCCCCTGCGCACCCTCCCGCGCGGCCGCCAGCACGGCGCGGATCTCCACCGGGTGGTGGCCATAATCATCGATAATGGTTACGCCATCGGTCTCACCCACCTTGGTGAACCGCCGCTTCACCCCGCCGAAGCGCGCAAAGCCCAGCCGGATCGAATCGTCATCAATGCCCAGTTCCACCGCCACGGCCACCGCCGCCAACGCGTTCAGCACATTATGCCGCCCCGGCATCGGCAGCATCAGGTTCTCGATCCGCCGTTCGGTATCGCGCACCCGCACGTTCACCGCGAAATTATTGCCGCCCGGCACCGGCGTCACATCCTCGCCGCGAATATCGGCGGTGGCGGAAAACCCGTAAGTGATGATGCGCCGGTCCTGCACGCGTGGCAGCAGGGCCTGCACCTCCGGATGATCGATGCACAAGACACCCGCGCCATAGAAAGGCACATGGTTGATGAACTGCCGAAATGCCTCGCGCACCTTTTCGAAATCACCCCAATGGTCGAGGTGTTCGGGGTCTATATTGGTGACAATGCCGATGGTGCCACCCAGCCGCAGGAAGCTGCCATCGCTTTCATCGGCCTCCACCACCATCCATTCGCTCGTCCCCAGCCGGGCGTTCGAACCATAGGTGTTGATGATGCCGCCGTTGATGACCGTCGGGTCCAGCCCGCCGGCATCGAGCAGCGCTGCCACCATCGATGTCGTGGTTGTCTTGCCATGCGTGCCCGCCACCGCGACGCAGCTTTTCAAGCGCATCAGCTCGGCAAGCATTTCGGCGCGCCGCACGATCGGCACCCGCCGCGCCTGTGCCGCCACCACTTCCGGGTTGTCGCGCTTGATCGCCGTCGATGTCACCACCACCGCGGCATCCGCGACATTGTCCGCCGATTGCCCGATGAACACCTTGATGCCCTTGGCGCGCAAGCCTTCGACAACATAGCCCTCGGCGCTGTCGGACCCCTGCACATCAAAGCCCAGGTTCTTCATAACCTCGGCAATGCCGGACATGCCGATGCCGCCGATGCCGATGAAATGGATGACGCCGATATCGGTGCGAAAGCCTGAATTGGTGGTGGAACGGTTCATGATGCGCTTCCGGTGGCGATAACAAGGTCGGCCAGCCGCCGGGCGGCGTCCGGGTGCCCGGCGCTACGGGCACCGGCGGCCGCTTCCGCCAGCGCTTTCGGGTCCGCCAGCCATTGCGTCAAGGCCTGGGCCAGGCGTTCTGCGGTGAATTGCGGCTGTGGCACCACAATCGCGCCGCCAGCCGCTGCCATGCCTTGCGCATTATCGGTCTGATGGTCGTCCGTTGCGATCGGCAACGGCACCAGAATCGCCGGCCGACCCACCACGGCCAACTCGGCCACCGTCGAAGCGCCCGCACGCGCCACGACGATATGCGCCGCGGCAATCTGCGCCGGCAGATCGGTGAAATAGGCAGCAACACTCGCCTCGACCCCAGCAGGACGATAGGCCGCCGAAATCGCCGCCAGATCTTCCTCGCGCCCCTGATGGACAACCGCCAGCCGCGCCCGGATGTCGGCGGCCAACAACGCAACCGCCGTCGGCACCACGGCATTCAGGATCGTCGCCCCTTGGCTGCCGCCAGTCACCAGCAACCGCAACCGCGTCGCGCCCGCATCAAAGGCCACCGAACGCGCCGCGGCAACCTCGTCCCGCACCGGATTGCCGGTCATCACCGTCTTGCCGGCCCATTCGGGGCGCATCCGCCGCACCGAAGGATAGCTCGTCGCAATCCGCGCAACGCGTGGTGCGAGGAACCGGTTGACCCGGCCCAGCACGGCGTTCTGTTCATGGATCAGGCTGGGCAACCGCATTGACAGCGCCGCCAGCAGCGATGGCAGCGCCGGATAGCCACCAAAACCGATCACCGCACGCGGCTTCAGATCGCGGAACATCGCCCGCGCCGCACCGCGCCCACGCCAGATGCTCAACGCCACGGCCGGCAGGGTCCGCCACCCCGACCGGCCCGGCGACCCGCTGTCCACCACAGTACGCGGCACCCCTTCGAAAAGGCCAGGAAAGCGCAATCCGCGCGCGTCGGTCACCAGATGCACGGCATGGCCGCGCGACCGCAGTTCAAGCGCCAGCGCATGCGCCGGCACCATATGGCCACCGGTGCCGCCCGCAGCGAGGATGTACGGACCGCTCATCCGCCGCGCGACTGCTTGCCATAGGGCGACGCGGTCAGGAACGGGTTGCGCCGCATCAACGCCAGCAACAGCCCCATGCCCATGCAAAGCGCGAGGAACGACGAACCGCCATGGCTGATGAACGGCAGCGTCATGCCCTTGGATGGCACCAGCTTCAGATTGACCGCCATGTTGATCGTCGCCTGCAGCCCGAATTGCGTCGCTAGCCCTGCGGCGGCGAGCAGCACGAACGGCTCTTCCTCATCCAGCAACATAAGGAAAACCCGGACGACAATGGCGATGTACAGCCCGGCGATGACCAGGCAGGCGATCATGCCGAATTCCTCGCCGATCACCGAGAAGATATAATCGGTATGCGGTTCGGGCAGGCGAAACTTCATCTGGCCCTCGCCCGGTCCCACCCCGAAAAAGCCGCCGGCGCGGAAGCAATCCAGTGCCTTGTCGATCTGGTAAGTATCGCCGCCGCCGGTCAGGAACTTATCGATGCGATCGGCGACGTGCGGCACCGTCAGATAGGCAACGCCGATGCCAACGGTGCCCAATCCGGCCATAACGCCCAATACCCATAATGACATGCCTGCCAGCACCGCCTGCACCAGCCAAACCGCCAGAAACAGCGCCGTCTGGCCGAAATCCGGTTGCAGGATCAACAGCCCGCATACCGCGCACAACAGCACGAAACTGATCTGCATGGTCGGCAGGCTGCGATCATCAAAGCGCAGCGCCAGCAGCCAGGCGGTGGAGATGACAAACACCGGCTTCAGGAATTCGGACGGCTGGAACTGAAACCCCGGCAGCTGGATCCAGCGCGTCGCACCGTTCGCGCCGGCGCCAATGGCCGGCACCAGCGCCAGGCAGGCAAAGAACACCAACGTGCCAAGCAGCGCCGCGCGCTTTGCCCAGGTGACCGGCAGCATCGATACCAGCAGCATGATCGGCACGCCGGCCATCACCCACATGATCTGGCGCTTCAGGAAATACAGGTCGCCATAGCGGAAGGCCGCCCCGGAAAGCCGCTGCGCCGCTGCCGGCGACGCCGCCGCCACCGCGATGATGCCGCAACCGATCAGCGCGAACACGAACGTCAGCAACAGCTTGTCGATCGTCCAGAACCAGCGCCCCAATCGTGACCGGTCGCCGCGGGAAAAGGGCGTTGCGGCGCGAGGCATCGCGGCGGCACGCGGTGCCGGTGTCCAGCCAGTGCCGATCGCTTCACTCACGACAACGCCTCCACTGCCCGACGAAATGCGTCGCCCCGCGCCTCGAAATCGCTGAACTGGTCAAAACTGGCACAGGCGGGCGACAGCAACACCGTATCGCCCGGCCGCGCCGCCGCCGCACAATCGGCAACCGCCTGTGCCAGCGTGCCGGACAGCGTGACGGGCAACAGCGGTGCCAGGATCGGCGCAAACACCGGCGCCGCTTCGCCGATCAGATAGGCAGCACGCACGCCCGAAAGGAACGGCTTCACCGCGTCCAGGTCGGCACCCTTGGCCCGCCCCCCGGCGATCCAGTGGGTATTGGGAAACGCCGCCAGCGCCGGCGCGGTGCTGTCGGGGTTGGTTGCCTTGCTGTCGTTCACCCACAACACGCCGTGCTTTTCGGCAACCCGCTCCATGCGGTGCGGCAGGCCCGGATAGGTCCGCAAGCCCGCCTCGATCTGTTCAGCGGTCAGGCCCAGCGCCGCACAGGCAGCAACCGCCGCGCGCGCATTCTGCAGATTATGCGGTCCCTGCAACGCCGGCCAATCGGCCTGCACGCCGGCTTCGACATCCTCGATGAACTGGATGAACGGGTCCTCCGCGTCCTCCAGCACGTCGAATTCCGCCTCGGCGGCGCTGCCGATGATGGCGGTGCGGCCAGGCGACTGCATGGCGAACAACCGCGCCTTGGCGGCGGCATAGGCGGCCAGCGTGCCATGCCGGTCGAGATGATCGGGCGTGATATTGAGCAGCACCGCAACATCGCAATCGAGGCTGAAGGTCAGGTCGAGCTGATAGCTCGACAGTTCCAGCACATAGACGCCACCGGACGGCAGCGGCGCCTGTGAGAGGATCGGCAGCCCGATATTGCCACCCTGCAACGCCGGCCGCCCGGCGTGAACCAGCATGTGGTGGATCAAGGCCGTCGTCGTCGACTTCCCGTTGGTACCGGTGATGCCGACGACGCGGTGTGGGGGCAGCGCGGCCCGGGCCTGCGCAAACAGTTCGATGTCGCCGATGATGGCAATGCCGGCGGCCCGCGCCCGCTCGATAAGCGGGTGTCCGGTCAACGGCACCCCGGGCGATACGACCAACGCATCGAGGTCCAAAAGATCGGCCTCGTGCAAATTGGTCAGCGGGCCGTCGAACGCCGCCCGCGCCGCCGCGCCATCGTCGCAGTTCAGCGTCACGGCACCCGAGGCAGCGAGCGCGGCGACAGTCGCCCTGCCGCTGCGGGCAAGCCCATAGACGCCATATGTCTTGCCGGCAAAGGCGGGCGAGGTGATCACGCTAGCGTAGCTTCAACGTCGCAAGGCCAGCGAGGGCTAGCACGATGGAAACGATCCAGAAACGGATGACCACGGTCGATTCCGCCCAGCCCAGCTGTTCGAAATGATGGTGGATCGGCGCCATGCGGAACACCCGCTTGCCGGTCATCTTGAAACTGGCGACCTGCACGATCACCGACACGGTTTCAAGCACGAACAGCCCGCCGATGATCACCAGCACCAGCTCGTGATTGGTCACCACCGCGATGCTGCCGAGCGCCCCACCCAGGGCGAGGCTGCCGGTGTCGCCCATGAAAACGGCGGCCGGGGGTGCATTGTACCACAGGAAGCCCAGACACGCCCCGATCAACGCCGCGGCAAACACCGCCAATTCCCCCGATCCGGCGACGTGATGGATGCCCAGATAGTCCGAAAACCGGATGTTGCCGACCAGATAGGCGATGATGGCAAACGCCGCCGCCGCAATCACCACCGGCATCGTCGCCAGCCCGTCCAGCCCGTCGGTCAGGTTCACGGCGTTGCCGAACCCCGTCACGATGAATGCGGCAAACGCAATATAGACAAAGCCCAGCGCCAGCCCCTGGTCCTTCAGGAACGGCAGGTACAGCGTGGTTCCGGTCTTGCTGGCGATCCAGGTGCAGGCGAGACCGGCGATGAAGAACTCGATCAACAGCCGGGTCCGCCCTGAAACGCCCTTGTGGCTGCGCTTCGTCACCTTGTCATAATCATCCATGAAGCCAATGGCACCGAAACCCAGCGTGACGAACAGGCTGGCCCAGACAAAACCGTTCGACGTATCCATCCACAACAGCGTCGAGATGGTAAAGGCGATCAGGATCATCAGCCCACCCATCGTCGGCGTGCCCTTTTTGGTGAGCAGGTGCGACGCCGGGCCATCCTCGCGGATCGGCTGGCCCTTGCCCTGCCTTGACCGCAGGAAACCGATGAAGCGCGGCCCGATGAACAGAGCGATCGCCAGCGCCGTCACCAACGCGCCGACCGACCGGAAGGTAATGTAGCGAAACAGGTTGAGGACGCCCTCGAACCCCGCCCAATAGGCCAGCAGATTGATCAAGCCCGGTCCTCCCCGCGCGCAACTCGCGCGATCTCAGCCTGCTGCGCCAGCGACGCAACAACGCCGCCGAGCTGCATGCTGTTCGAACCCTTGACCAGCAACACATCGTCCGCCGTGATCAGCCGATCGATCTCGACCTGCGCGGCGGGCGCATCGGCGACGTGCAACACTTCTAGCCGCCTGCCCAGCGCCGCCGCCAGCGGTTTCATCTCTTTACCCACAAGAATTATTGCCGCCACGCCGGAATCGACTACATCTTGTGCCAGATCGGCGTGAAGCTGGTCCGACAGGCCGCCCAATTCGCGCATCGCGCCCAGCATGGCGAGCTTGCGCCCCTGCCCCGCCGGCACAATCTCCTTCAACACCGCCAGCGCTGCCGCCATCGACACCGGATTGGCGTTGTAACTTTCATCGATCACCACCGCCGTGCCGCCGCCCGCCGCGACGCGCAACCGCTTGCCGCGCCCCGGCAGGTCCGCCAATTCGCCCAGCGCCAGCCCGGCCAGCGCCATATCCGCCCCTGCGGCCTGCACCGCCGCCAGCACCGCCAGCGCATTGCCGACCCAGTGGCGCCCGGCCATGCCGACCTTGAAGGTCAACCGTTCATCACCGATGCGCGCCGTCACGCACGAACAATCCGGGTGCAGCACGTAATTTTCGGCCACCACATCGGCACCCGGTTCCAACCCGAAGGTCATGATCCGCCCGGCATGCGGCCGCGCATGACCGATCAAGCGGTCGCGGTGCCGGTTGTCATTCGGGATGATCGCGGTGCCGCCGGGCATCAGCCCTGAAAAAATCTCGCCTTTTGCGTCGGCGATCGCCTCTTCATTGGCGAAATATTCGATATGCGCGGACGCGACCCAGGTCACCATGGCGATATGCGGCCGCACCTGCGCCGTCAGCGCGGTCAATTCGCCGGCGTGATTCATGCCCATTTCAAACACGCCGAACCGGCTTTCGGCGGGCATCCGGGCCAGGCTTAGCGGCACCCCGGTATGGTTGTTGTAGCTTTTGACCGATGCATGCACGGCATCGGGCGCAAACCGCCCCAGTGCCAGCCGCAGCGCTTCCTTGGTGCCGGTCTTGCCAACCGATCCCGTCACCCCGATGCGCATTGCCGGCGACCGGTCACGCGCCGCGCCGCCCAGCATCTGCAACGCCGCCATGGTATCGGCCACCCGCACATGCGGCGCATCAACGGCTTCCGACACCAGCAACCCTGCCGCACCACGTGCAATCGCTTGTGGGACGAACCGATGCCCATCGGTTGCCTCCCCGCGCAGCGCGATGAACAACTCACCGCCATTGATCTCGCGGCTGTCAAACGTCACGCCATTGGCGCTGAAATCACCTGCCATTTCGCCATCGCAAGCGGCGGCTACCTCCGCGGCGGTCCACAACGGCCTCATGACGCGCATTCCCGCGCCACTTCGACATCATCGAATGGCAATACCCGGTCGCCGACAATCTGGCCCTGCTCATGGCCCTTGCCGGCGACCAGAACGACGTCATCGGGGCCGCTTGCCGCAATGGCAGCCGCGATGGCATCCCTGCGATCCGCGATTTCCTGGGCGCCGGGGGTGGCGACGAGGATGGCGTTGCGGATGGCAGCGGGATCTTCGGACCGCGGGTTGTCATCGGTCACAATCACATGATCGGCCTGTTCGGCGGCAATCGCCCCCATCAACGGCCGCTTGCCCTGGTCACGATCACCGCCGGCGCCCATCACGACGATCAATTTGCCACGCGTATGCGGCCGCAACGCTGCGATTGCCGCCGCCAATGCGTCGGGCGTGTGGGCATAATCGACATAGACCGGCGCACCGCCGCGCGCGATCACGGCGCGTTCCAACCGACCGCGGACAGGCTGCACGCGTGCCAGATTGGACAGGGTTGCAGCGATTTCACCACCGGTTGCAATCACCAGACCGGCCGCAACCAATGCATTTGCCGCCTGATAGGCGCCAATCAACGGCAGGGTCACCCGATGTTCCCGGTCGTCGGCAACGATAATCAACCGCTGCCCCAACGCTGTCGGCTCACGCGAAGCGAGACGCAGCGCCTCGCCGGCCACGCCAACCGTCAGCAGCCGCAGCCCCCGCGCCGTGGTGGCAGCGATAACACGCTCGCTCCAGGCCCCGTCATCGGCCCAGACCACCGCCGCGCCACCCGCATCGACGACATCGCTGAACAATCGCAGCTTGGCAGCGAAATAGGCCTCCATGGTGCCGTGGTAGTCGAGATGGTCACGCGACAGGTTGGTGAACGCAGCTGCTGCCACCGGCAGACCTTCGGTGCGATACTGGTCCAGCCCGTGGCTCGATGCTTCAAAGCTGGCATGGGTGACGCCTTCGCGCTGCAACCCGGCCATATTGGCCAAAAAGGTCACGACATCGGGCGTCGTCAGCCCCGTGGAAACCTGGTCCCGCGACGTGGTGACGCCCAATGTGCCGATGCTGGCGGCAACGAATCCGGCCTGATGCCAAAGCTGCCGCGTCAGTTCCGCCGTCGATGTCTTGCCATTGGTGCCTGTAATGGCGACCGTGATGGCCGGAAAAGGCGCGAAGTAACGCGCCGCCAACCGCGCAAAAACCGCGCGCGGTTCGTCTGCGGCAATCGCCAGCGCGCCTTCTACCGGCACGCCGGTGCGCGTCACAACGGCGATCGCGCCCGCTGCCACCGCCGCCGGAATGAAATTCTCGCCATTGAAACGCGCGCCGCGAAAGGCGCCGAACACCGTACCGGGCGCGATCTTGCGATGGTCGAGCGCAAAACCCGTCACCACCCTGTCTCCACCGCCTGCGACCAGATCACCCAGCCGCACGCGCTATTCCTCGACCTTGTCTTCGGCGCTTGGCGCCACGGCGGACAGGTCAATATCCCGGCCCGGGTCGGGCTGCACGCCCAGCAACGGCCCAATCCGCGCGATCAACCGCCCGGCAGCCGGCGCAATCGTCATGCCGGCGGTCTTGAAGCCAAAACTCGTCTTGCTGCCCTTGGGGTTGTCGATCATCAGAACAACGACATAGCGCGGCGCATCCATCGGAAATGCCGATGCAAAGGTCGACACATTCTGACCATGCACATAGCGGCCGTTGAGGACCTTTTCGGCGGTTCCGGTCTTGCCACCCACCCGGTAACCGGGCGCGTCGGCCTTGCGCCCGGTGCCGTTGGTCACCACCAGCCGCAACAGCTTGCGCATCATTACGGATGTCGATGCCTCGAACACGCGATGCCCTGCCACCGGCGCACCGGGTTTGTGCGGCAGCAACGTTGGATCGTGATAAATGCCGCCATTGACCAGCGCAGCATAGCCGGCAGCAAGGTGCAGCGGCGTAACCGAGATGCCATGGCCATAGCCGATGGTCATGACCGCCAGCCGGCCCCAGTTCGACAATGGCGGGTATTGCGGGCGCGAACGCTCCTGCAATTCAAACGGCACCTGCTTGAAAAAGCCCAGCTTGTCGAGCATTTCGCGCTGCCGGTCGCGGCCGATTTCATCGGCAATTCGCGCCGTGCCGATGTTGGATGAATGGATGAAAATCTCCGGCACCGTCAGCCAGCGATTGAGCGCATGGTCATCGTGGATGGTATGACGGTCGACCACAAGCGATTTGGTCGCGTCATAGGTCTTGGTCATCGACGGGATGACCCCACTGTCCAGCCCGTTGGCTATGGTGAACGCCTTGAACGTCGAACCCAGCTCGAACGTCGCAAAGGTCGCCTGGTTGTAGCGGGCGATGTCGGCGCTCTGCCCCGGCGCATTGGGATTGAAATCCGGTTGCGAGGTCATCGCCAGCACTTCGCCCGTGTTGACGTCCATCACGATGCCTGCGGCGGCATCGGCCTTCTGGTCATCGAAAACAGCGCGAAGTTCGTGTTCTAGCGCCTGCTGGACCCGCACATCGAGCGACGTCCGCAACGGTGTGCCACGCGTCGCATCGGCGCCAAGGCGCGCGTCAAACGCCTTTTCCAGCCCCACCATGCCGCGGCCCTTGTCGCTTGTGTAACCGATGACGTGACTGGCCAGGTTGAAATTAGGGTATAGCCGCTCGGCCTCTCGGCGCAGGAAAATCGCCGGCTCGCCCAGATCGTTGATGCGCTTGGCTTCGCTGGGCAAAACGCGGCGGGAGATGTAGCGGAACTGCCCCTTGTGGGTCAGCTCTGCAAAAATCTCGGCCTCAGGTTTGTCCGTCAGGATCGCAGCGATCCGATGTGCCAGCACTGCCGGATTTCCCGCCAATTTGCGGGGTTCCACCGATATTGCATAGGCCTCGAAGGTGCGTGCTAGCTCGACCCCATCGCGATCGACCATATCGGCACGCGGCGGCGCGGCGCTTACAACAGTCCGGGTCACTACCGGCTGCGCCTGAAACACCGCAAGGTCGGCCAGCCGCAATCCCAGAACGACCGGAACGGCCAGGAACAGCAACAGCAGCACCGAAAGCCGTTGCCGCGCCTCGCCGCGCGCTGTCAGCCGTTGCCCATTGATGGGCACCGCGCGTTCACGCGGCTGACTCGCATTGCCGGCCTGACGTGCTTGGGGCACGGCGACGCGACCGGGCGTTGGCTGTGCTGTCCGCAGAACCGGACGCGCGTAAATATAGCGACGCCATAGCGCACCAAGCCCGGACGGCAGGATGAGATTGCCGGCCATCGCGGCGCGTTACTGCCCGCCGTCGGCGAGCGGCGCTACAGCCGGCGCAACAGCGCGCGCCGAAGCGCGTGCCGGGCGCGTACGCACGTCGGCAAGATCGATATCGATGATCAGATCGGCCAACGGCTGATGCAGGTTGGCGGCCGGCGTCGTATTGCGCAGCGCAACCGACGGCAGCGGCGCAGTGGCATAGCTGGCGCGGATGATGCGCGGCGCCCGCGCAGCCGGGTTAGCTGCCGCAACCACTGCCGCAGCCGCAGCCGCAGCATCCGGCCGATAAGCAGTTTTTTCCACCGGCGTCACCAGCGCCGCACCAAGGGGCACAGCATCTGGCGTCGCCACGGCATATTGCACCTCAGGCCGCGCCGGCACGGCACCATAACTTGCCAGTTGGACTGGCGAGCGCAGGAACTGTCCGGCAACGGGCGCCGACATCAACAGTACATTATCATTCCAGCGCTGCATTTCCGGCAGCCGGGCGCGGGTGCGCAATTCTGCCTGCAAGTTACGCATATCGCGGGCGTCGGCGACCAACTGCCGGCGCAGCCCTTCTACTGCGGCTCGCTCACCCGAAACTTTCAGGTTGATCGTGTAACAGCCCAGCGCCGCCGCCATGGTAACGAGCAGCATCAGGGCCGATCCTGCATAGTGCCTCATGCTGACCTCGCCTGTTTCAAGGGTTGCTGGATAGCGGCGCCCCAGGCCGGGGCGGCGCTGCGAACGGCGGCGCGCAACGTCGCCGAACGGGCGCGCGGGTTGGCGGCGATTTCGGCCGCAGACGGGCGCACGGCCCGCGCCGGCCGTTCAAAACTCGGCGCGCGTGTGGCACGCGCCATCGGCAGGTGCCGGGAGCCGCCGGGCGCATTGCCCGAACGATCGCGCAGGAACGCCTTTACCCGCCGGTCCTCTGCGGAATGAAAACTCACCACCGCCAGTCGACCACCCGGCCGCAACAACTGCTCGGCGGCCTCAAGCCCGGCATCGAGTTGCCCCAATTCGTCGTTCACATGGATGCGCAGCGCCTGAAAACTGCGCGTTGCCGCATCCTTGCCGCCCGGCTGGTGGCCCAATACAGACCGCACCAGCCGCGCCAGTTCCGACGTGCGGGTTAGTGGCCGGTCGTTGACGATGGCGCGCGCGATCCGCCGCGCGCCTGGCTCATCGCCAAGGTGGTACAGCACATCGGCGATCTCGGCCTCGGTCGCCGCATTGATGAAATCGGCGGCAGTCATGCCGTCCTGACCCATGCGCATGTCGAGCGGCCCATCCGACTGAAACGAGAAACCCCGTTCCGGCTGGTCGATCTGCATCGATGAGACGCCAATATCGAACGCGATGGCGTCCACCGCCAAAACGCCGTGGTCGGCGAGGCCGGTCACCATGTCGGCGAACGGCCGGTTGACCAGCGTCACATCGGCCCGCGCCGCCAGATCGGCGTTCATGGCAATGGCGCTGGCATCGCGATCAAAGCCATAGGCATGCGTTGGTCGACAGGCGAGCGCCGCGCGCAGGTAGCCGCCGGCACCCAAGGTCGCATCGACATAGATGTCGCCCGGCATGAGCCGCAACGCCGCCAGCGTTTCGGCCAGCAGGACGGGGATGTGCGGCGCACTCACCGGGCCGGCTCCACCAAAGGCAGGCCCTTGGCCTCCATTTCGCGGCGCAGGATGCGAAACATGCGCGGGTCGATCCCGGGCTGTTCAAGGTAGCGCCAAGGGTTCCACATCTGGAACCAGTTGCCGCCTGCCACGAACCAGACGTGGCTGGTGATATCCCCCAGATCCTTCAAACCGGCAGTCAGTACGACACGTCCGGCATCGTCGATCTTGAGCGGCGTCGCAGAACCGAACAGAAATGTCGAACGGAACGCGCCTTCCGCAGTCTCCTCGTCGTTTTCGCTTTTGTCGAGCCGAGCCTGCAGGACGGCAGCGTGCGACTGGTCATATGCGATCAGGCAATCGATGCCCGGGGCGGGGCCGATGAGGAGATCGCGATTGCCGGAACGCAATTGGATCGCGTCGCGAAACTCAGCAGGGATCGACAGCCGATTCTTAAGATCGACTGCATTCAGTGCATAGCCGTGAAAATACGCCTGCGACACCCGATTTGCCCCTGCAACAAGGGCGGGCGGCTTGATCCTTCACACCCCCGGCGAAACCCGGCCCCGTGCAATGATCCAGCCACGCAGTGACGTTCCCGTCCCTATTGTGGACAGTTTGTACCATGGGAATTCATGGGCCTCAATGGGAAATCATGGTCAGGAGGTAAGATTCATGGTGATAACCATGGGAAAACTACGGTGGATTTCAATTTGTTCTTGATATGGACCTACTCTGCGACTTTGTGGATAACTCTGTTATTAAATGCCAGTTGCGCCGCTTTTGTCACCCTTTCAGGAAAGGGTCGCCGCATAAGAGTTCGCGTCGCGAGTGTGAGGGCCATCACGGCCGGGTATCGAAAAGCGCTCAAAACCCAGGATCGCGAAAACGCGTTCCCCCTGCCGCCAGTTCAGGACCGTGTCGCCGAACGCACCAGAGGCTCGGCCGGCGGTTCCTCGGCTGCAGCGGGCTCTTCCTGCCGCGTCGTTGTCAGCGCGGCACCATGGGCCGTAGCGGCTGGACTGGCACCCGGTGCCACACCCAGCACGGCGAGCGACTCCGCAGGCTCCGATTGGGCTGCAGTCGCGGTCGGCCGAACTCCCGCGGCAGCGATCATCACGAACAGGAAAATGGCGCCCAGACCGGTCAACCCCATGCGAATGCGATGGGCTGTCGAAACATTGCGCCGCGCGGTTACGGAATTTGCAAATCGCTGGCGGCCGGCATCGCCTGGTATGGAATCGCCGAACGTTCGTTGCAGCAGTGACATCGACCCTCGCTTTGCGTTGATCCGCCACCGGTCGTTGCCGGGACGGCGCACCTGAAAGTTACTGGACGATACCAGCATCAACCGGCGCAAATCACGTTCGCGTACAAGATGCGATATAACTACACCGCAAAGCGATGTCGACACATTTGGCAATCAAAGTGCCAAACCAGACTAGGCCAGCCCCTTGGCCTCCAGCCATTCCGCATTATAAATTGTTGAAAGATATCGCAATCCGCTATCGCACAAGATCGTCACAACCGTGTTGCCTGGCCCCATTTTTCGGGCCAGCCGCACCGCGCCGGCGACATTGATACCCGACGATAGTCCCAGGCACATGCCCTCCTCGGCATTGAGCCGGCGCACCCACGCCAGGCCTTCGCTATCGGAAATGCGGAACTGCGCATCCACCGTCAGGCCTTCCAGATTGGCAGTAATACGGCTCTGGCCGATGCCCTCGGAAACGCTGTTTCCCTCGCCGCGCAATTCGCCATTGGCGAACCAGTTATACAAGGCAGCACCTTCCGGGTCGGTTAGCGCAATCATCACATTCGGATTTTCAGCGCGCAGGCCCAAAGCCACGCCGGCCAACGTACCCCCGGTGCCACAGGCGCAGGTAAAGCCCGTCACACGGCCCTCGGTCTGCGCCCAGATTTCAGGCGCCGTCGTCTGGATGTGCGCCAGCCGATTGGCGACATTATCGAATTGATTGGCCCAGATGGCGCCCGGTGTTTCGTCCGCCAGCCGGCGCGACGTGTGCACATAGTGCGCCGGATTCGAATAGGGCGCGGCGGGCACCAGCACCAGTTCGGCGCCCAGCGCGCGCAGCGTATCCTGCTTTTCCCGACTTTGTGTTTCGGGCATGACGATGATCGTTTTATACCCCCGGGCGCTGGCAACGACCGACAGCCCGATGCCGGTGTTCCCGGCGGTCCCTTCGACGATAATGCCGCCAGGCTGCAACAGTCCACGCGCTTCGGCATCCAGAATGATGCCCAGCGCGGCGCGGTCCTTCACACTGCCACCGGGATTCAAAAACTCCGCCTTGCCGTAAATGGCGCAACCGGTTTCTGCGCTCGGCCCCCTCAACAGCACAAGCGGCGTGTTGCCAATGGTAGCGATAATGTCAGGGACTGCGGCGGGCAACATCGGTCTGGCATACCGGCGCGCGATCGACCGGGCAAGGAAGCTGTGGTTTTAAGCCCCCAAGCGGGCTTATACGGGGTCATGGCCGGCGCGCATGACGGCAACCAGCGACCCCGGGAGCGAGGATGGCGGCAATGGCGACCAGTACGGGACAGCGGCCAATGCGGGCCATCGCCCTTGAATCGTCAACCCTGTTGCAATCACCTGCGCCAGCGCATGGTTCGCTGCCTTGATCAATCGCCATATCGCCGCCGCATCGCTGACTTTTTTGCTTGCCGCCTGCGGGGGAAGCCAGCCAGAAGGCGCAAGGCTGACAGTAACTGTCGTCGGCGATGCGACCCGCCAGCAAGGCCTTGCCCAGCGGCTGGTTGCCGAAGCAACGCAGCCAACGCTTGTCGATCGTGACGGGACCGGCCAGATCGTTCCCGGCCTGGCTTCAAGCTGGCGCTTCGTCGATGATGGTCGCAGCCTGATCCTGCGGCTTCGGCCGGCCAAATGGAGCGACAACGAGCCGTTCGTCGCAGACGATGTCGTCGCCGCTTTTCGACGCGCAGCGCAGCGCCGGGAGCCGTCCCTGGGACGCGCCGGGCTGCAAGGCGCGGCAGCGATACTCGCGAGGCAAGCGCCGGCCTCCCGCCTCGGCATTTTCGCGCCCATCTCCCGCGTCGTCGAAATACGGCTCGCGGTGCCGTCGCCCCTGCTTCTCGGCTGGCTTGCGGAACCGCAACTGGGTGTCTCAAAGGCCGGTGACATGCCTACGCTCGCCGAATATACGGCCCGCGGGCCTGTGCAGCGCCGGCTGTTACGCCGCCGGTCGATCAGCGCAACGCCAACCGCGCGCCCAGCCGAAATCGTCGTTTCGGCGGGCGAGGATGGCGCCACCGCCGTCGGCGAATTCCTGCGTGGCGAAACCGATATCGTCATTGGCGAAGGGCTGGCGGGGCTTGGCGAGGCGCGCAGTTCCAATGCCTCACAATCGCTGCGCATCGACCCGGTCTGGGGCATCTATGGCTATACCCTCAACACCTCACGGCAGTCGCTGTCCGATCCAAACGTCCGGCTGGCACTGGCCATGGCTGTCGATCGCCCCGGCCTGCTCCAACGCTTCGGCATCCCGGCAATGGCACCGGTTGAAACGATGCTGCCCGCCGCGCTGGCCCCGGTCGCCGCAGCGCCGCCACCTGCCACCGGGATTGCCACCGCCGCCGCAACGGGGATTGCTGCGGCCATCGCCAGCGCCACAAGAGGCCGTGCAGCGCCGTCACTTAACCCCACGACCGCAAACCCGGCCGATTGGTCCCGCGCGCCACCCGCCAGTCGCCGCGCAAATGCGCAGAGCCTGATGGCAGCCGCTGGCTACACCGCCGACCATCCGTTGCGCCTGGTGCTGCTGCTGCCGCCCGGCCGCGACCACCGCAGCATCGCTGAATCGATCGGCGTCGATTGGGCAGCCATTAATGTTGTCCTGGCGGTTTCAGAAGTCGCCACCGGCACCATCGATCAGTTAGTGGCGCGCGGCGATTTTGATCTGGCAGTCACCGAACCCAGCCTTCCCGTCGCCGATCCGCTTGCCGCGCTGATGCGATGGCACTGCGGCAGCGTCGGGCCTTATTGCAACCGGGCGTTTGATGCGCTGCTGGAGGCCGCGGTGGCGGCTCCGCCCGCAGAACAGCCTGCGCTCATCACCCGCGCCGCCGATGCACTTGCCGAGTCGCCGCCGATGGTGCCGTTGTTCACACCGGTGCGTTGGGCATTGGTTGGCCAGAATGTTGACGGCTGGACGCCCAATGCCGCTAACAGTCATCCGCTCGCGCGCCTCGCCGTCGCAAGGCGGTGATAACCCCGCTGCAAGGATTCCAGTCAGTTGAACGATGTCGCCTCGTGTGGCGGCGCGGCGCCGGAGCATCGCGTGAATGCCGGCACAAACACCCGCATCCGCTCACGGTGCCGCTCGCGCCCTCTCGAACAGCCAGACGCGCACGGCGCTGGACAGGTTGGTCGTTCGCGCCTCGTCTATTTCGGCGACCAACCCGGCCAGTGATTTGCCTTCCGTGACGGCAGCCGCCTTCAGCGCGTCCCAGAACACGGGCTCCAGCGTCAACGAGGTCGCATGCCCGGCAATGCTGAGCGAATGCTTCTGCGTCATGGCCGGCTTGCCCTCCCAGTTGCGCGGAAGCGGCATCAATACATATGCTGGCCGCCGTTGATGCTGAGCGTTGAGCCGGTTACGAAACCCGCATCATCGCCACAAAGGAACACAACGCCGCGCGCGATTTCGGCCGCCTGGCCAAGCCGGCCGGCGGGGATCTTGGCAACGATCTTGGCCAGCACATCGGCCGGCACGGCTGCCACCATGTCGGTATCGATATAACCCGGCGCGATAGCGTTGACGGTGATGTTGAAACGCGCGCCTTCCTGGGCAAGGGCCTTGGTAAAGCCATGAATACCGGATTTTGCAGCGGCATAGTTGACCTGGCCATATTGTCCGGCCTGGCCGTTGATCGAGCCGATGTTGACAATGCGGCCGAACCCGCGCTCCTTCATGCCGACAAACGTCGCCTTGGCCATGTTGAAGCAACCGCCCAGGTTGACGCGGATAACTTCGTCCCAGGCTTCATAGCTCATCTTCATAAGTGTGCCGTCGCGTGTGATGCCTGCGTTGTTGACGACAATGTCGATGGGGCCAAGATCGGCCGCGACCTTCGCGCAGCCGTCAAGACAGGCCTGATGATCGCCGACGTTCCACTTATATGCTGGAATGCCGGTCCGGTCGGTAAAGGCCTTGGCCTTGGCATCGTCGCCGCCATAATTGGCCGCAACAGTAACGCCGGCGTCCTTGAGTGCCAGGCTAATCGCCTCGCCGATACCGCGCGTGCCGCCGGTAACAATCGCAACATGTCCCATGATATCTCTCCCCTGCCCTTCTAATAAGGCTCAAGGGCGACATTACCCGCTTAAACCCAGCCCGCAAGTTCCCGCGCCAGTAAAGCGTGCAACATTTCGATGCCGGTATCCGACGCGTTCAGGCAGGGAATATAGGCGAAATGGGTTCCGCCATGTTCCATGAAGGTATCGCGTCCCTCCATCGCCACTTCCTCAAGCGTTTCAAGGCAATCAGCGGCAAAGCCGGGACAGACCACGGCGATGCGTTGAAAGCCCTCACCCGCCAGCGTCTCCAGCGCGCCATCGGTGTAGGGGCGCAGCCATTCTGCCCGGCCAAAGCGGGATTGGAACGTCACCTTGACCGGCACGTCGAGCGCCGCCTGCAACAGCCGCCCGGTCTTCAGGCACTGACAATGATAGGGGTCACCCCGGTCGAGCGTACGCTGCGGCATGCCGTGAAAGCTGGTCAGGATAAGCTGCGGCTCGAAATCCAGCGCAGCCACGCCGGCGCGAACGCTTTGTGCCAGCGCCTCGATATGGATCGGGTTGTCATAATATGGCGGCAGCGTGCGCAGCGCCGGCTGCCACCGCCAACCGGCGATGGCAGCGTTGGCGGCATCGACCACCGTCGCGTTGGTCGCTGCGGAGTATTGCGGATACATCGGCGCCAGCAGGATGCGATCACAGCCCTGCTCCATCAGCGCTTGCAAGCGTTCCGGAATCGACCTGGTTCCGTAGCGCATTCCCCAATCGACGATCACATCGACACCAAAACGGGACTGCAGGGCTTCGGCCTGGGCGCGGGTAAGGGCGGTGATTGGCGAGCCCTCGGGCGTCCAAACCTTGGCATAGTTGGCGGCAGTGGTACGCGGCCGGATATTGAGGATCAGCAGCCGCAGGATCGGCTGCCAGATCAACCGCGGGATCTCGATCACCCGCGGGTCCGACAGGAACTCGCCAAGGAATCGCTTCACCGAGGGCACATCCGGCGCATCAGGCGAACCCAAATTGACGATGAGCACGCCAACACGGCCGACCCGAACCGGAGGATGCTCGACAGGCAATAAAGTAGGGGTGGGAAAGCCGCTGGTCATATCGGCCATCATGCCCGGCTGATGGGTTTGCCAAGCGGCAGGTTACGGCGCCGGCCACCGCCAGCGGCAAAAATGGCGTTGGCAACAGCGGCTGAGATTGGTGGCGTGCCCGGCTCCCCGATGCCGCCCGGTGCTTCGGAAGACGGGATGATGACCACCTCGATCAACGGTGCATCGGCCATCGTCAACAGCGGATAAGCGTCAAAATTAAGTTCCTGCGCCACACCGCCGACAAAACCGACTTTGCCGTGCAAAGCTGCGGTCAGGCCGTAGATGATGCCGCCTTCAATCTGGGCGCGCACTGTGTCCGGGTTGATCACCCGGCCGCAATCGACCGCCGCCCACACCCTTGTGACGCGCGGCGTGCCATCCTTGGCCAACACCACTTCGGCCACTTCGGCTACGATACTGCCGAAACTTTCAACGAGCGCGATACCGCGGCCGCTGCCCGGCTCCATCGGGCCCAGCGGTCCGCCGGCCTTCAGCGCTGCATGTAGCACGGCGGCATGGCGGGGCTTGTCCTTCAGCATGGCTAGCCGGAATGCGCCGGGATCGGCGCCAGCGAGTTCGGCCAGTTCATCCACAAAGCTTTCGACGATGAAGCCGGTAAAGCTATGCCCGACCGATCGCCAGAACCCCAACGGCACGGTGCATTCCGACAAAGCATGGGTGACGTGCATGTTATCCACCGCATATGGCAGTTCGACAGCGCCTTCGATGGCGGCCGCCCCGGCCTTGGGGTCGCCGCCCAGGACAGGCACGTTTCGCGTGCCGAAGCCGGCAGCAATGTCGGGGGCCGCGATTATCGCATCCCAGCTTGCAATGCCTTCCGCCGTGGCGGTGCCGGCCAGCCGCGCGGCGACAGCAGGCCGCCAGAAATCATGGGCGAAGTCTTCCTCGCGGCTCCAGATCAACTGTACCGGCCGGCCAACGGCCTTGGCGATCAACGCCGCCTGTACCGCTGCATCAGTTTCAACCTTGCGGCCGAAACCGCCGCCCAGCAGCGTTGGATAGATGACGACCGAATCCTCGGCCATGCCAAGCGCCTTGGCCACCGCCCAATTGGCCATGGTCGCCGATTGCGTCGGGCACCAAACCTCGCACACGCCATCGGCAAGCCGCGCCGTCGAGGTCATCGGCTCCATGCAGGCATGGGCGAGAAACGGCAGGCTATAGTCCGCACTGATGCTGCGAGGGCCGTGCGCCAGCGCCGCATCGCCAACACTACGCACCTTTGCCACCGCCTTCGCGCCGTCGGGTTCCAGGGCAGCGCGCGTCGCCGCCTCCAGCCATGGTCCCGCCGGATTTTCTGGCAGATCGTAGCTGATCTCGATCAGTTCCAGCGCCGATTTCGCGGCCCACCAGCCATCGGCAACGATCGCGACGAAATCGGGCCCCTTCACCAGCCGCGCCGTGGCGGGCAGGCGGGTGCTGTCGACATGCCCAAGCTTGGCGCCGATCGGCCCCTGCTGCACAGCAGCATAGAGCATCCCCGGCAGTCGCACATCGGCGCCAAAGCGTGCGCTACCATCGGTTTTCGACGGAATATCGATGCGCAGCACCGCCTTCCCCATCAATCGCGGCGTCTCGCGCAACACCGGATCTGCGGGCGCATCCAGGGTCTGCGCATCCTTCGCCACGTCAGCAAAGGCCAGCCGGTTGGCCTTGTAGACGACAAAGCCGTCAACCGTGTCGCATTCACGCCAGTTGACGTCCCAGCGCCGGGCCGCTGCACGGCACAGCATCTCGCGCGCCGCCGCGCCGGCCTGACGCAGCGGCATTTCAAAGCCGCGCACCGAGGTGCTGCCACCCGTAATCTGGAAGTCATAATATTCAACCACCCGCCCGGCTGCCCAATTGGCGACCCCGCGAATTCCGGCCGGCATCCCCGCCACCATGTCGGCATAGGCGCCATGGTTCGCGTATTCGGGGCCAAGCGGTGCCGGTTCGACCCCAACAGTCCGCCAATCGGCGCCCATTTCATCGGCAACGATCTGCGCGAGCCCGGACCAGACCCCCTGCCCCATTTCGGCCTGTGGCACCGCCACCGTCACCCGGCCATCGGCGCCCACCTTAACAAAGGCGTTGATGACATTCTCCCCCGCACCCGCCGTCCAGCCGATGCCACGCCGGCGCGGCCAGACAGCCCAGCCGATGGCAAGGCCAGCGCCGGCACCGGCGGTGATCAACATCTGGCGACGAGTGACGGCCATTTCGTTTGAGACTTTGCTTGGCCGCAGAGTCAGGCTAGCTGGCCCATCATATGCTCGGCCGAGGACACGGCAAAGGCGCCGGGGTCCTCGACGTTCAAATGGGTAACCACACCGTTCTTGACGATCATCGAAAACCGCTGGCCGCGGATGCCCATGCCGAACTTGCTCGCATCCATTTCCAGGCCCAGTGCCTTGGTGAAATCGGCATTGCCATCGGCAACCATGGTCACCTTGCCATCGGCATGGGCCGATTTGCCCCAGGCACCCATCACAAACGCATCATTGACCGAAATGCAGACAATTTCGTCGACGCCATGCTTGGCCATTGCATCGGCGTTGGCGACAAAGCCAGGCAGATGCTTGGCCGAACAAGTCGGTGTAAAGGCGCCAGGAACCGAAAACAGCGCCACGGTGCGACCATCGAACAGTTCGGCAGTGGAAACGGGTGCCGGACCGGCATCGGTCGCCTTGACAAGCGTGGTGGCGGGAATTTTGTCGCCGACTTTGATGGTCATCATGGGATCCTTTGCAAGAATTGGCAGGGACAATCGAGGCCACCAAAGTGCCCGCAACCGATTTCCATGCGTTTGGACCAGAGTCCGGCGCCAGTCCAGCGCCACGGCTTCAAACGGCAACGCGCGTGATGCCGCAGGGCAGCCCGATGCTTCCCCCGACTGCAAAGCGGGCCTATGCTGTCAGGCGATGAAGACGCCCCCGTTCCTGTCCGGCCAATTGCTGCTGTCGATGCCCGGCATTGGTGATCCGCGTTTCGAACGCAAGGTGATTGCCATGTGCCTGCACGATGATGACGGCGCGCTCGGGCTGGTCGTCAACACGCCACACGAGGCGCTGACGGTACGCGCATTGATGGAGCAACTCGACATCGATCCCGGCCAGACGCCAGTCGACGCCATGGTGATGGAAGGTGGCCCCGTCGAACCGAGCCGCGGCTTTGTTCTGCACAGCGCCGAATATGAAGGCCAGGGCACCATCGCCGTCAACGACAGCCGCGGGCCGGTCTGGGGTCTCACCTCGACCCTCGATGTGCTGAAGGACATCGCCGATGGCAAGGGCCCGCAGCAATGGCTTGCGGCGCTCGGCTACACAGGCTGGGGCGCCGGGCAACTGGATGGAGAAATGACCCGCCACGGCTGGCAACCGGCGCCCGGCGATACCGCGCTGGTCTTCACTGCCGCCATCGACAGGCGCTGGCCGCTGGCCTTTGCCGGCATCGGCGTGGATGTGGGGCAGTTGAGCGCAACGCCGGGGCGCGCCTGAACGCCGGTCCCGCCCACGCGTTCGTCGGTTGCATTAAAGCCTGCACCCCTATATAGGCCCCGTTCCGCATGACCGAACCGCCCGGCTGAATGGGCTGCCGTGGCGATTCAATGATGCGTCCAAGGAGACGAAATGCCCAAGCTCAAGACGAAAAGTGGCGTTAAAAAGCGCTTCAAAATGACAGCAAGCGGCAAGATCAAGTGCGGCGTCGCTGGCAAGCGCCACCGTTTGATCAGCCACAATGCCAAATATATCCGCCAGACTCGCGGGACCAAGGTGCTTTCAGCGGCGGATACGCCGCGGGTGAAGCTCTGGGCCCCGTACGGCCTGAATTAAGGAGGGCTGGTAAATGGCACGCGTCAAACGTGGTACGACGACCCACGC
>JBBQPR010000016.1:0-41795 GCA_038217075.1 Sphingomonadales bacterium | reverse complement strand
GGCGCAGATCGTCGCCGGCTATCTGGAACGCATCGCCGCCAGCGTCGGCGCGGCGGTGCGACCGGCAACCGCTGCCCGAAACACCGGCGGCAGCATCGTCACCAACTGGTTCAACCCCAATCTCGACTATTTCTGGTTCATCATGCCATCGCTGCTGGCGCAGATTTCGGCGCTGTCGGCGCTCGGCGTCACCGTGCAGTCCGTGGCCCGCGAACGCGAACTCGGCACTTTCGACCAGCTGATGGTCTCGCCGCTGCACCTGTACGAGATATTGATCGGCAAGATGGCACCGCCATTCCTCGTCGGGCTGTTCAACGGCACGCTCTACCTCATCGTCATCCCGCTGGTGTTCAAGGTGCCGATGACCGGGTCGATCCTGCTCTTCTACCTGTCGCTTTCGGTCTATCTGTTGTCGCTGATCGGGGTCGGCATGTTCGTTTCGGCCATCACCCAGACCCAGCAACAGGCGTTCCTGGGCATGTTCCTCGTCACTGTGCCCAGCATCCTGCTGTCGGGCTTTGCCAGCCCGGTCGAAAACATGCCCGGCTGGCTGCAGATCATCGCAGAGGCCGATCCGCTCAAACACTATCTGATCATCGCCGAAGGGCTGTTCCTCAAATCCATGCCCGCCGATGCGGTGTTCGCCCATACCTGGCCGCTGGTGATCATTGCCGCCGTCACCCTGACCGCGGCCACCCTGCAATTCCGATCGCGCGTCGAATGATCCGGGAGCATCAAATGCCAGTCCGTCTCCTGCTGCTCGCCACGGTCCTGCTCGCCGGCTGCACCGTCGGGCCTGACTTCAAACAGCCCGTCGTCGTCGGCGCCAACGCGCCCTGGCTCGGCCCTGCCGCCCCCGGCATCGTCGTCACCGATTGGTGGCAATCGCTTGGCGACCCGGTCCTTGCGCACCTCATCGAAACCGCAACCGCCAACAACGCCGACATCCGCACCGCCGAGGCGCGGCTGCGCGAGGCCCGCGCCAACCGCGATGCCGCCGCCGGCGCCCGGCTCCCCGCTGTCGATGCCAGGGCCAGCTTCACCCAGACCCAGCTCAGCAAAAATGGTCAGTTTCCCATTGCCAGCATCCCCGGCTTCAACCGGCAATTCGGCCTGTTCGACGCTGGCTTCGATGCCGCCTGGGAACTCGACCTGTGGGGCGGCAACCGCCGCGCTGTCGAAGCCGCCGGCCGCCGCGCCGAATCCGCTGCCGCCCGCCTCGCCGAAACACGCCTGCAGATAATCGCGGAGATCGGGCGCAGCTATGCCGATCTGCGCGCCACACAGGCCCGGCTGCAAGCTTTCGACGCCGATGCCGGCTATCGCGCCACCTTGGCCAGCCTCACCCTGCAACGCGCCGATGCGGGCGAAGCTTCGGCCATGGAGGCCAGCGCCGCCACCGCCCGCGCCGCCGATGCCCGCGCACCCATCGCCGGGGCAAGTGCGGATCAGGCCGCCGCCATCTATCGCCTCGCCCTGCTCACCGGCCAGCCGCCAGAGGCACTCGCCACCAGCCTCGCCACCCCCGCACCAATCCCCGAACCACCCGCAATCGTCGCGGCCGGGCTGCGTTCGGACCTGCTCACCCGCCGCCCCGATGTCCGCGCCGCCCAGGCCGATCTTGCTGCTGCAACCGCCGACATCGGTGTCGCCACCGCCGAACTTTTCCCCAAACTCATGCTTGTCGGCAGCCTTGGCCAGCAATCGCAGGGCCTGCCCGATATCGCCAGCGGTGGCAGCACGCGCTTTGGCATCGGCCCCAGCTTCAGCTGGCCGATCTTTGCCGCCGGCCGCATCCGCGCCCAGGTGCGCGGTGCCGATGCCCGCGCCGATGCCGCCGCCGCCGCCTATGAAAAGGCCGTGCTGACAGCGCTGTCGGACAGCGAAACCGCGCTCAACCGCTACGCCGCCACCGGCGTCGCGCTGGCCGATCGCGAGGCCGCGCTGGCCGCGGCCGAACGCGCGGCCAGCCTTGGTCGGCAACGCTTCGAAAGCGGCGAAGATGACCGGCTTGCCCTGCTGGAAGCGCAATCGAACGCGACCGCTGCAAAACAGCGCGCCATCGCGGCCCGCGCCGACCATTTTACCGCCTATGTTTCGTTGACCAAGGCGTTGGGCGGCGGCTGGGTCGAAACACCTGCCAACTGATCGACATAAGCCTTCTGCCGGCGCCCCTGGGTTACCCTTCTGCCGGCGCCCTGGCGCTACCCTTCTGCCGGCGCCCCGGCGTTACCCTTCTGCCGGCGCCCCGGCGAGCGCCGCGACAACGCACACCAGCCCGATAATGACAAAGCCGGCTTGCGCCTTGGCGCCACCCGCCCCGGTGCGCTTTGACACCCAGAACGCCAGCGCTGCCTGCACCCCGTAAAACACCGCGAACGCCCGTGACGACAGCGCCACGACCTCGAAGGGATCGGTCAGCCAGACCACCGCGATCGCCAACAGGCTGGCCGCGATGAACGAGCCGCGAATGCGCAAGCGCCGACCCGAAACTTCCTCGATCAACCCGCCCGATCCGATCGAATCGGCGATGGCGGCGCTCAACTGGCTGGAAACCGCCCCGATCAGCACGAACATTCCCATGATCGGCGCCACCAGTTCCATGATGTCGAGAATGCCGGCCACGCCCTCGGCGCTCTGTGCCTGGCGCAGGAACGGCGTCAGCATGGCGACAAACGCCAGGTAGATCACCGTCGAAATCCATTGCGCCCGCCGCATGGTCAGCACCCGCGTCGGCTGGTCATAGCTGTCACCCATGTAGCGCGACGTTTCAAAACCCTGGACGGTGATCAACAGGCCCAAAAGCAACGGAATGCTGTTCCAGCCGATCTTGGCCGGCGGCAGGTCGAGCGGCACGGCGGTGTGCGTCGCCCACCACAGCGCCAGTCCCGCCAGCAACCCCGCGATGATGCCCAGCTTTACCGAAACACTGGCATGGGCAGCCTGTTCGATACGCTTGATATCGCCCGAAAACGTCAGTGCCGTCATGCAGATGATGATGAAGGTGACCAGCAGGTTGGAAACCAACTCATGCTGGTCCGCGGCCACCGGCATCGCCTTCAGCATGAATTCCGCCAGCAATTTCAGATAATAGGCAACCGATACGGCATAGGCGATAGCCAATGTCACCTGCCCGGCGCGCATCATCCAGGCGAACCGGTCATTGGAGCCGAGCGTGGGCGCATGGTTCTCGACATGCACGATATTGAACCGCACGACGGCGCCGACGGCATAGGCGAGGGCCAATAGCACCGCCTCTGCGACGATGGCTGCGGACCCGAATTCATTCGCAAGAATGGGGCCGCAGATCAGAAAGCCACTGCCGATGATTGAGGCCAGCGGCGTTACCGTGGCGCGCCAGTTGGTACCCCGCGCGAACGGGCTGAACGACAAAATGGCGACCGTGATTACCGCGATTGCAACCGCAACGATGCTGATCACGACCGGCAGTAACCCGGCAAATTACGTCGCGCTGGATCGCTTGGCATGGCTGGCACTGGAAAACCCCGTTGCGGATATGGCGCGCCCAAGGGGCAACGACCTTGTCCTATGGCTGACTGCCAAGTGCAAGTGCACAAGCCATTCCCACACTGGCAGGAATCTGTGCAAAGAATGGCGCCATGAACGATTTCGTCTCCAACCAACCCTTTGCCAACAAGCGATGGGATGCAGTGCCGCTATACCGGTGGTGGCGGCTCAACGTCGTCGCCACCATCCAGCACGAACAGGTCATGGCGCGGATCATTGACGACAGCCGCTGGTCGGGCCGCTATGTCTTCATGATCATGATGTCGGCCGGCATCGCCGTGCTCGGCCTGCTGCTGTCATCCCCGGCCGTCGTCATCGGCGCCATGCTGATCTCGCCGTTGATGAGCCCGATCCTCGGCCTTGGCTTTGGCCTGGCGCTGTTCGATTTCGCCGAAATGCGGCGGGCGGTACTGGCGCTGGCCATCGGCTCTCTCGTCGCCGTGCTGTTCACCGCGCTCATCGTGGTGGCCTCACCGCTGAAAACCGCCACCGCCGAAATCCTCGCCCGCACCCGCCCCAATCTATTCGATCTGCTGGTCGCGCTGTTCGCCGCACTTGCCGGCACCTTCGCCATTATCCGCGGCAAGGGCGATACCATCGTCGGCGTGGCCATCGCCACGGCACTGATGCCGCCGCTGGCCGTCGTCGGCTACGGCCTTGCCACCTGGAACATGGCGGTGCTCGGCGGGTCGCTGGCGCTGTTCTTCACCAACCTGTTCACCATTGCGCTGGCGGCAACCATCCTCGCCCGGCTTTTCGGTTTTGGCCATTTCCTGTCTTCACAACAAAGCCTCACGCAAACCACCCTGCTGCTGCTGGTGTTTATCGCCATGTCGATCCCGCTGGGCATCTCGCTCAGCCGTATCGCCAGCGAAAGCCTCATCGCCCGTCAGGTGCGCAGCTTCCTGATCGATGATTTTGGCGACAAATCGCGCGTCACCCAGCTCGATATCGATTTCGGCACTGATCCGCTCAACGTCCGCGCCGTCGTGATCGCACCGCGCACAAAGGCGCACGATGTCAGCGGCCTCGAAAAACAGCTCGCCCGCCTGCTCGATCGCAAGCTGACGCTTCAGGTCGATCAGGTGCTGCTCGATCCCGCTGCCGGCGCCATCGACACCCAACGCGCCGAACTGCAACAGATTTCAGAGGCAAATCGGCAGGCCAGCGTCGAAGCGACGACCGTATCGCGCCTCGCCGCCTTGGCCGCGGGCATCGCGCCCGATTCGATCGTCATTGATCGCCAGCATCGCCGCCTGACTGCCGATATCGCGCCGTTGCCGGGGGCCACGATGGCCACCTATCGAGCGCTCGAGGCGCGAACCGCAACCGCCGTCGGTGATTGGGATGTCGTCCTGACACCGCCGCTCGTCGACATGCCGCCAATCGACTTCGCCGATGGCGCCGATACGATCGACGACGGCGCGCGCGCCGCCATTGCGCTGTCCGCCTGGGGTGCGCGGCACTGGAATGTCGACACACTCGCTGTCCCCGGCCTGCGCCCCGCCGATGCCACGCCCTCAAAGCGTCCGCGGCTGGCCGAACGTCGCGCGCTGGCCATTGCCGCGGTGTTGAAAGACATGGGAATCACCGCTGCACCCGCCCCCGATCCACGCGGCGCGTTGCGGCTTGCACCCGCCGCGACCACCGACGCCATCACCGACGCCACCACCGCAACGCAATGATCGGTGCCGCTTTAACCAGCGCCGTCATCCTCATCGGTGCGTTGATACTGTTCGTTTCGGACCGGGTCCGCCACGATCTTGTCGCGCTGTTGGCGCTGTTTGCCACCGTTGTCACCGGGCTTGTCACCCCGGGCCAGGCGTTCCTGGGCTTCGCAGACCCGGCGGTGATCGCCGTTGCGGCCATCCTCGTCGTCGGCCGCGCCATCGAATTGTCGGGCGTCGCCGCTGTCGTCACCCGCATCGCCGTGCCGGCGTCTGCGGGTTTCACCACCCGGCTGACGGCGTTGCTTCTGGTCGCGGCGCTGCTTTCGGCGTTGATGAACAACATCGCCGCGCTGGTTATCACCATGCCTATCGCAAGCGAAATCGCCCGCGATTCGCGGCGCAGCCCCGGCGCGACCCTGATGCCGCTGGCTTTTGCAACCATCCTTGGCGGCATGACGACCCTTATCGGCACGCCCGCCAACCTCATCCTGTCATCGGTGCGCAATACCGAACTCGGCGCGCCGCTGGGCTTTTTCGCCATGACGCCGGTGGGTGGCGCTGTCGCCGTCGTCGGGCTGCTTTACCTGTCGTTCATCGGCTGGCGTCTGCTACCGGTGCGTGAGAGCGCGGCGCTGCGTGCCCGACCACCATGGCGCATCTTCGAATTGAGCGTACCGGCGATGAGCGCGCCGCCCAGCGCGGCCACCATCCGCAACGCGCTCCGCGGCGTGCCTGCACGCTGGCTGGCGCTGCACCGCCATGGTGAACGCATTGCGATCGAACCGGGCGTGGCGCTGCAGCCGCGCGACCGGTTGCTCGTCGCCACTCGCGCCAACCGCATGCTCGCTGCCGAACAATCCGGGCTGCTGTACGAAGCAACCAGCGTCGATGCACCCGATGCCGTCACCACCCGTGTCGTCGTCGCCCACGGCTCGTTCATGGTCGGGCTGAGCCATGCAGCGGTAAATATCCGCAGTCGCGGCCGGCTGGCCGTTGTCGCCGTCGGGCCGCGCGCCGCAAAGGAAAAGCAAAGCCTTGATGCCATGCGGGTCGAATCGGGCGACCAGTTGTTCATCCATGGCGCACCCGCCGATCTCGCCGAGTTCGTCACCCGTGCCCGGCTGCTCGAGATTGATCGCGTCGATCCGGTGCCGGTCGCCGGCCTGCGCGCGGTCGCCATCCTTGCCATCTTCGGCCTTGCCGTGGCGGCGGTGGTCATCGGCGGCGCTGCACCCTCGCTGGCGTTCATGGCGGCGGCGGTGGCGCTGGCGGCGACACGGCTGATTGCGGCCGAAGAAATCTATGGCTCGATCGACTGGAGCATCATCGTCCTGCTCGCCGCCATGATTCCGGTCGGCCACAGTTTTGAAACCAGCGGCGCCGCCACCATCGCCGCACAGTTGATCAGCGATAGCCTGGCTGGCCAGGCGCTGCCTGTGATACTCGGTGCCATTTGCGCGGTCACCCTGTTGCTCTCGATCTTCCTCAATAATGTTGCCACCGCCATCATCATGGGACCGCTGGCGATTTCGGCGGCGCGGCTGCTTGGTGTCGATCCCGATGCGGCGCTGCTGGCCGTACTGATCGGCGCTTCGGCGGATTTCCTCACCCCCATTGGCCACCACAATAATCTGCTCGTGATGGGGCCGGGCGGCTATCGCTTTGGCGATTACATCCGCATGGGGGCTTTGCTCGTGGTGCTGACGGTCGGCACCGCAGCCTTCACGCTGTCAGCATTGTTCGGCTAGGGTCGACTGCGTTCAATTGGAATCGGCATCGGCCGGCGCACCCGCCAGCCTGATTGCGATGATCCTATCGCACCAGTCCGGCCTGTCGCAGCGCCTTGTCGATGATCGCTTCCAGGCCGCCCGTCACAGTGCTCGGTTTTTGCGGCGCCGCGCGGATTGCCGCCGGTTCGGGTACCATCCCCCAGAAAGCCGCGATCCGCCGCGTCGACGAAATGCCTGCTTCAAGCATGAACGGGGCCGGCGCGCCGCACGCTTCGTCACCATGTACGGTAATCGGGGTGCCATGGCCCAGGTCGGTCAGCGTAAAGGCCTCCACCCGGACGGCGCCATCCCGGTCGCGCCACAGGCGTCGGCGATGGCCGTTCACCCGTTCCTCGCCCGTTGCCACCGTCAGGCCGTGCAACTGCGCCCAACCGCGCGCGATGACATCGGCGTTGGCACCATCGACAATCGTGTCGTTGCTGCCCTGCCATACCGAAAGCTTTGGCCATGGCCCGTCGTCCGGTGCCGCCGCCCGCGCCATCGCCGCCACGCTGTCGGCATTGGGCAGCCCCAGCCCGCGCATGCGGTCGAACGCCTCGGGCATCGACGCGGCGCTGCCATAGGGTACGCCGGCAATCACCGCGCCGCCGGCAAAGGCGTGCGGCGCGTTCGACATCAATGCCAGCGCCATGGCGGCGCCGGCCGACAACCCGGTGATGAAAATCTGCCGCCGGTCGAGCCCGTGCGCCATAATCATCGCGTCGATCATCTGGCGGATCGAAAGCGATTCGCCGCTGCCATGCCGGATGTCGCCGGGCGCAAACCAGTTGAAACACAGATTGGCGTTGTTCGTCCGCGTCTGTTCGGGGAACAGCAGCGCAAAACCTGCTTCATGCGCCAAGGTCGACCAGCCCGAACCGTTATCATAGTCTGCTGCGCTCTGGCCGCAGCCATGCAACACGACGACCAGAGGCGCGTTCTCTGCGAGCCCATCGGGCACAAAATATTTTGCCCGCAACTCCCCCGGGTTGCTGCCGAAATCGCGCAAGTCCGCAAGTGATGCTGACCTGGTCGCAGCACCCATCGCCCCCAGCAGCGTGCGCCGCTCGGCCAGTCGGCTGACAGTATCGCCCAGGTTGCGCATCAATCGCCGTCCCTCAATGCCGCCAGCACATCATCAGCGCCTCGTGATGCGAGGGTAACAGTCGATATGCCGCAGTGCAGCATAAATCGTGCCGACAGCTCGCCAATGCAAGGCATAAAGGTGATCAGCCGGTAATTCCCATTTCACCCGCCGCGGCGCGAATACGTCCTTGCGCCGCCGTGTCGCCGACAAAGGCCGCCACCGCATCGTTGCGCGCCCTTGCCGCCGCTGTACCATCGCCCAACACAGTGCGCGCGCGCATCAGCCGCAGCCAGCCGGCTTCGTCGCGCGGGTTGGCCTTCAGTTTTTGCGCCAGCCCCTCCACCATGCCGCGAATCATTGCCTGCCGCGCATCGGGCGTCATCGCCGCGGCGCCTTCGACCTGCGACGCCGATGGCCCCGGCATCACGCCAGCCGGCGTCCCCGGTGGCACGGTTGCCGGCCCTGCCGCCATTGCAGCCAGCCCCGGCATTGGCGGTGCGGCGACACTGGCGCCCCCTGTTGCCGGCGGGCGAATCGCCGCCAGCCGCGCCGCGACATCAATTTTGGCCTCCTGCGCCGTTTGTTCGATTACCGATCGCAGTTGTGGCACCCAGGGCGCGTCACCGGCCGATTCGCCCAGCAACGCGATCCAGTCGTCTATAGCGCCCTTGCGATCACCTTCCTGCGACTTTCGCACACCAAGGAAATAGCGCGCCCGCGCATCGCCGGCGTCCTGCTGCCTCGCTTTGGTGAAGGCTGCCGCCGCTGCCGGCGTCACATTGCCATCGGCGGCCTGCACGAGCGCCTCGCCATAGGCCGATTGATAGCCGATGCCATCGGGTTTCAGCGCCACCGCCTTGCCATAGGCGGTGGCCGAATCGGCAAAACGCTGGGTCTGGAAATACGACCAGCCGAGCATACGCCAGCCTTCCGGATCGCCCGGATTGGCCTTCATCTTGGCCTCCAACGCGCCGACCAGCTTGGCAACTTCGCCTGCCGCCTGTGCTTCATCGGGTGCCGCCACAGGCCCGGTTGCATCCGCCACAGCCCCGGGCGCTGTCGCCATACTGCCCAGTTCCGGCCGCCCGCCCGACGCATACAGCCCGGCGGCGGCCAGCGCGACCAGCCCGGCGAGGCCGATCGCCACCCCGGCCAGCGCCCGCGACCCGACAGGCCGCTCCAGATCGGCAGGAATATGCCCCGCCGCCAGCATCCGCCGCTTGATTTCGGTGCGCAGCCCCTCGGCATCCGGCGGGGCGATGCTGCCCGTCGCCAGTTGCACGTCAACATCGGCCAGCTGGTCTTTCAACACGGCAACCGTCTGCGCCCGCGCATCGGCCCGCGCCTCCTGCCGGCGCACCAGCGGAATGGTCAGAACGGCGGCCGTCACGGCTGCCATCAGGGTTAGAATAATCCAGAGGGTCATCGGTGCTTTCTGATCTTGAAAGGGGCCGTGCCGCGCGCGCCAGGGCGTTGGCGCGCCAGGGCGATGGCGCGCTAGGGCGTAGGCGAATCGGTATAGGCGGCAATCGCCACCGCTTCTTCAGGTGTCAGCGGTGCCACATCGGCCGGGCGCCGGCCCCGCGACCACAGCCACAGGCCCAGCCCGCCAAAGCCCAGCACGGCGAATGGCCCCAGCCACAGCGCCCAGGTTGCCGGCTCCACCGGCGGCTTCAACAGCACGAAATGCCCATAGCGCTGGACGACATAGTCCATCGTTTCGGCGTCGCTGCGGCCTTGGGTCAATTGTTCGCGCACGACAATCCGCAGGTCTCGGGCCAGCGGCGCATCCGAATCATCGATCGACTGATTCTGGCAAACCACGCAACGCAGATCCTTGGAAATCTCCCGCGCCCGCGCCTCCAGCGCCGGATCGGCGAGCATTTCATCGGGCTGCACGGCCAGCGCCGGCATCATCGGCAATGCGACCGCGACCGGCATCGCCAGCCACAACAGCAATGGCAAAAGCCACCGCCTCATGCCTCGGCCCTCAGCTTCAGCATCAGCGGCTTGATCTTGGTTTCCCAGGTTTCAGGCGAAATCGGCCCGATCTGTTTGAACCGTACCCGGCCATTCCTGTCGACGATGAAGGTTTCCGGTACCCCCGTGACGCCAAGGTCGATGGCGGTGCGGCCATTTTCATCCGCAGCAATCGCCTTGTACGGGTCTCCAAAGCGCTCGATCCACGCCCGCGAATCGACCGGCTTGTCCTTCCAGGCGATACCGTAGACCGGGAATCCTTCCTCGCCGATATGCGTCAGCACCGGATGTTCCTGCGGGCAGGCGGCGCACCAGCTGGCAAACACATTCAACAGCAGCGGCTCCCCCTTCAAGCTGGCGCTGGCAAACCCTGGGCCACCCCCTGGCACCGCCTCGATCCCGGGCAGCGCAAATTGCGGCAACGGCCTGTCGATCAACTGCGACGGCAGTTCCTTGGGGTCTTTGGTCAGGCCGACGCCGAACACCGCAATCAACGCGACAAAGGCGAACACCGGCAGGATGAAGATCAGGCGTTTCATGGCGGCTTATTCGGCCGGAATGATGCCGGGGCGCAAGCCCTGACCCGGCAAGCCGCCCAACGCCGGCGTCTGCGGCAACTTCAGCGGCGCCCCGATCCGGAACCGCCGGTCGGCCAGGCTGGCTGCCCCGCCCATTGCCATCATCAATGCCCCGAACCAGATCCAGCCGACCAGCGGGTGGTGGTAAATCCGCACCACGATGCCGGTGCCGTTCGGGCCCTGCTGTTGATCACCGATGGCGATATAGCTGTTGCCCAGCAGCCCGGTGCCGATCCCGGCCTCGGTCGTCTGGTTGCGGCTGATCGGGAAAAACCGCTTTTCGCTGTCCAGATCACGAATGCTGTTGCCCTGTCGTACCGTGAAATGCGCCTGAACGGCCTCATAATTCGGTCCTTTCGCGGCGCCGATTGAAGCGAGGGTTACCTGCATGGCGCCCAGCGCGGTGGTCTCGCCGGGCCGCATCACCAATATTTTCGATTCGGCAAAGCTGCTCATCGCCGTCACGCCGGCAACGGTGAAGCCCAACCCGGCATGCGCCAGGGCCATGCCGACCACCGCCGCCGGTGTGGTGCGCACCAGCCGCCACGACAGGCCCGCCGTCCCCTGCCAGCGCCGGGCGAGCACCATCAGCCCGCCGAGGATCAACCAGAATGCCAGCGCAAAGCCAAATGCCGCCTGCGCATTCTTTAGCCCCAGCACCGCCGCCAGCACGCCAAATACCGCCAGCGTCAACAGTGCCGGCCATTTCAGCTTCGGCCCCAGAGTCGCCAGGCTGTCACGCTTCCACGCCAGCAACGGCCCCACCGTCACCAGCAACAACAGCGGCACCGCCAATGGCACGAACACCAGGTTATAATAGGGAGGGCCGACCGAGATCTTGTCGGTGCTCACCGCCTCCATGATTACCGGATAGAAGGTGCCAAGGAACACCACCGCGGTGACCGCCATCAGGAACAGGTTGTTCAGCGTCAGCCCGGTCTCGCGGCTCACGCCGGCGAACAGCGAACCCGACCGCAGCATCGGCGCCCGCCAGGCAAACAGCGCCAGTGCCGTGCCGGTCGAACCGATGATCATGGCGAGGATGAACACCCCGCGCGCCGGATCGACGGCAAAGGCATGCACCGAGGTCAGGATACCGGACCGCACCAGGAACGTGCCGATCAGGCTGAGGGAAAACGCCAGGATCGCCAGCAAGATGGTCCAGCCGGCCAATGCCTGCCGCTTTTCGGTGACGATGGCGGAATGCAGCAGCGCCGTGCCCAGCAACCATGGCATCAGCGAAGCGTTCTCTACCGGATCCCAGAACCACCAGCCGCCCCAGCCAAGCTCATAATAGGCCCAGAAAGACCCCAGCGCGATGCCGCAGGTCAGCGGAACCCACGCCGCCAGCACCCAGGGTCGCATCCACCGCGCCCAGGCTGCATCGGCGCGGCCTTCCAGCAACGCAGCAACGGCAAAGCTGAAGGTCACCGAAAACCCGACATAGCCCAGATACAAAAGCGGCGGGTGGAATACGAGGCCGGGATCCTGCAACAACGGGTTCAATTCCGACCCGTCGAGCGGCGCCGGGGATAACCGCAGGAACGGATTGGAGGTGAACAGCGAAAACGCCAGGAACGCGACGCCGATCATCGCCTGCACCGACAACACGCGCGCCTGCAGGGCCGGCCGCAGATTGTCGCCGAACCGGCCGATGCCCGCGCCGAACAAGGCCAGGATCAGCACCCACAGAACCATCGATCCCTCGTGGTTGCCCCAGGTCGCCGCCAGCCGATAGGCGAGAGGCTGTGACAGGGATGCATGCTGGGCCACCAGGGCGACCGAAAAATCTGCCTTGGCAAAACTGATCATCAGCATGGCAAAGGCTGTCAGGATGAGCAGCGCCTGCAATTGCGCCGCCGTCCGCCCGAACATCATCAGCGACGTGTCGCCGCGTACCGCCCCGACCATGGGCAAAATCGCCTGCGCCACGGCGACCAGAAAGGCCAGGATCAACGCGAAATGCCCGATTTCGGCAAACATCAGTATCAACTTCCTCGACAGCCAAATGACGACGATTTGAAAGATACTCTAGCCGACTGCGCCTGAGATGGTAGAGTGGATTACAGTCGCAGGCAGGCCGGGGGGCATTCGCGCACGTGAGCGAGACCATCAGAATTGCAATCGTCGGTTCGGGGCCAGCAGGTCTCAGCGCCGCTGCGCACGCTGCAAAACTCGGCCTCAGCCATGTCCTGCTGGAAAAGACCAGCCACCTTTCCGACACCATCTACAAATACCAGAAGGGCAAGCATGTGATGGCAACGCCATCGCAACTCGTGCTGCGTTCCGACCTCGATTTCGATGCCGGAAAGCGTGAAGTCGTGCTCGGTACATGGGACAGCATGACCGCAGACCACAAGGTCAGGGTCAAATATAACGCGGAAGTCAAATCGATTATCGGAACCGGCGCCCCCATCCCCGGCAGCATCCAGAAAATCGTTACCAGAAAGCGCGATGGCAGCAGTGAAACCAAGGAGTTGCAACGCAACGCGCCGCCTTACAAGCTCACCCTGACCAATGGCGATGAGATCATCGCCGACACTGTCATTCTGGCCATCGGCACCCAGGGCAACCCCAATCTCATGGCCTGCCCGGGCGGCGACCTGCCGCACATCCAGTATCAACTCGATGACCCTGCCGAATATAATGACGAACATATCTTTGTGATCGGTGGCGGCGATGCCGGGATCGAAAATGCACTGGGCCTCGCTGCCGATGCGGCGCAGGGCAATATCGTCACGCTGGTCAATCGTGGTGCTGAATTTTCAACCGCCAAGGACGCCAATGTAAAGGCGTTGCTCGCCGCGCGCGATGCCGGGCGAATCAGTATCATGACGGAAACCACGACGCGCTCGATCGAGCCCGGTTGGGTGACCCTGGATACCCGCGATGGCGAGGTGCGCGCCCAGTGCGATCGCATGATCGCCCGCATGGGTTCGGCACCGCCGCGCGGATTCGTCGAGGCCTGCGGGGTCGAATTCGCCTCCAACGACCGGCTCGCCTTCCCCAAATTGTCGGCGACATTTGAATCGACGGCCCCCGGCATCCATGTCACCGGCGCGCTCGCCGGCTATCCGCTCATCAAGCATTGCATGAACCAGGGTCATGACGTCGTCGAGTTCATCAATGGCAACACCGATCTGAAACCCGCCGACGAACCAATTCTGGAAGCCAAGTTCGCCGGGCTTCCCGGCAATCGCTCGGTCGCCGACTGGCTCGAATATCTGCGCGCCAATGTTTCCATCCTCAACGCCATGAGCGCGTTGCAGATGCGCGAATTCATGCTCGACAGTGAAGCCCGCCTGTATCGCGCCGGCGATGTGATCTTTGAACGCAACGCCCCCGGATCGTCGCTGTTCGGCATCGCCGATGGCAGCGTGCTGGTGGAGGTCAACCCCGATGATCCTTCGATCACCGTGCCACTCTCGGCAGGCACTATTTTCGGCGAAGTCGGCCTCATCTCCGGTCGGCGTCGCGGCGCCACCATCCGTGCCGGCGCCGATTGCGTGCTCGTCGAAATCTCCCGTTCGGCAGCGTTGAAGCTGATGTCCGCCGTGCCGCCGGCGGCGCGTGAAATCACCCGCATCACCACAGAACGCAGCCTGCTTCAGATCTTCAAATCCGGGCTCACCCCCGCCGATCTCACCGATGTCATCGCTTCGGCCAAGGTCGAAACCATCCGCGCCGGCCA
This sequence comes from Sphingomonadales bacterium, assembly GCA_038217075.1. GTDB lineage: Bacteria > Pseudomonadota > Alphaproteobacteria > Sphingomonadales > Sphingomonadaceae > Sandarakinorhabdus. The sequence continues at coordinate 27,492 of JBBQPR010000016.1, read as the reverse complement.
GACCATCATCAAGGAAGGCGAAACCGGCGACGACATCTTCATCATCCGTTCCGGATCGATGGTCGTTGAAAAATCCATCGGTGGCAAACCGGTGTTCCTCAACTATGTGCCCGCCGGTTCCTATGTCGGTGAGATGGCGGTGATCGACGGCGGCCCGCGCGTCGCCACCGTTCGCGCCGCGGTCAAATCCGATGTCATCCGCCTGTCGGGCGACAGTTTCCGCGCCCTGCTCGCGGCAAAGCCCGGCCTTTCCGCCCGGCTGCGCGACGATATGGCGACCCGCACCCAGCTCAACAGCTTCATCGAATCGAAAAAGGACAGCTTCGGCGGCGTCGTCGACATGTACACCGGCGTCGCCAATTTCCTTGTCGACAACGGCGTTGGTGAGGCGACCGACGTGCTGCTCATCGATGAAAAGCTCTGTATCGGCTGCGACAATTGCGAAAAGGCCTGCGCCGACACCCATGACGGTCTGTCCCGGCTCGATCGCGAGGCGGGCCGCACCTATGCGCACCTCCACGTTCCCACCTCGTGCCGACATTGCGAACACCCGCATTGCATGGCCGATTGCCCACCCAACGCCATCCACCGCGGCCCGACCGGCGAAGTCTATATCGATGATACCTGCATTGGTTGCGGCAATTGCCAGCGCAACTGCCCCTATGGCGTCATCCGCATGGACAAGGTGCCGCCAAAGAAACCATGGTTGATCAGCTGGCTGTTGTTCGGGCAGGGCCCCGGCCCCGGTGAACCGGACCGGAAATGGTCATACAAGCACGCCAAAAAGGGTGTCGAGTCGCCCAAAAAAGCCATCAAGTGCGACATGTGCACCGGGCAATCGGGCGGTCCCGCCTGCGTCCGCGCCTGCCCCACCGGCGCCGCCATACGCGTGTCACCGGAACAATTCCTGTCGGTGGCGCTGCTCGATCGGGGTGGTGACTGATGGCGTCGCGCACTGCCCGGGCGATCAAGCGCGCCCCACGCGACACGGCGCATGAGGGCTTTCTGAACCACGCCCGCAGCCGATGGCTGAAAATCGCCATCACCCTGTCGGTTGTCGCCATCATTGCCTATGCGATGGTCGATCAACAGCCGCGCGCCAATGGCGGCACGGCGCTCGGCTATGCGTTGGGCACCATCGGCGCGCTGATGATAATCTGGCTCAGCCTGATTGGCCTTAGAAAGCGCATCATCACCTCGCGGCCCTTCTCGCTGAAGGCCTGGACCTCGGCGCACGTCTATCTCGGCCTGTCGCTCATCGTCATCGGCACGCTGCACACCGGCTTCCAGCTTGGCTGGAACGTCCACACCCTTGCCTATGTGTTGATGATGTTCGTCATCCTTTCGGGCATCTATGGCATCATCGTCTATGCGCGCCTGCCCGAACAGCTCAGCGCCAATCGCAACGAGGCGACCCAGCCGCAGATGCTGGAGGCGATCCGCGCGCTCGACCGGCAGCTTGACACCGCGGCCCAGCCGCTCGGCAAGGCTGAAGCCGACATTGTCAGGCTCAGCCTTGAGGAAACCGATATCGGCGGCAATCTGTGGCAGCGGCTGACCGGCCGCCAGCCCGATTGCGGCACAGCCCGCGCCCGCGACGCGGTGCAGGCGCTGGTCAACGCCCAGATGCGCACCGGCAAGCCCGACCAACGGCTGACCCAGATTCTCTTCCTCCTCGAACGCAAGGATGCAGCACTCGCCCAGGCCAGGCGTCACATCAGGATGAAAACCCAGCTTGAAATATGGCTGTACATCCATGTGCCCGCCACCATCGCGCTGCTCGCGGCGCTGACGGCGCACATCCTCAGCGTCTTCCTGTACTGGTGATGGCCGTGAAAACAGTCACGCGAACCGCGCTGAGAGCCCTGTCTCGAGTTGCCCGATGAGCTTCGTCGTCCGTCAGATCGCCAAGCGCGCCGATGGGGGTGACATCATCCGCACCCGCACGCTTGATGCCGCCGAAATCACGATCGGCCGTGGCACCGATTGCGATATCCAACTGCCCGATCTTGGCGTCATGCTGCGTCACGCCCGTCTGTCCCAGCTTTCGGACGGCACTGTCGCCATAGAGGCAACCGGCGGCATCCCGCTTGAAATCAACGGCCAATTCGTCAGCCGCGCCGATCTTGACGTATCGGGCAACCCGGCGATCGACATCGCCAGCCACCGGCTCACATTGGGCCGCGGCGAAACGCCCGGTGCCATCGCCATCACTGCCGAACGCGTCATCGCCGCCAGCGACTCCGCCGATGCCGATGCCGAAACCGGCATCTTCTCGCTGAAAGAGACGATGCCCTCCAAGCGCAGCCTCGCCTGGGGTCTGGCTGTGCTCATCCTCGTCACCTGCCTCGCGCTGCCGCTGTGGCTGATGTCGAGCCGGAGCACCGATTTGCCGGCCGAAATGGTCGCCGCCGCAGCACACCCGCCGGCAAAGGCCAGCAGGCTCGTCCCGGTCAGTGCGACCCCGGTCGCCGACAAGGGCAGCCTGAAGCCCGATATTGTCTGGAGCAGCGGACCATTGTCTACCGCTCACGCCGGGCTTTCGAACAATTGCGGGGCCTGCCACCAGGCGGCTTTTGTTTCGGTTACGGATTCCGCCTGCGTCGCCTGCCACAAACCAGAATCCACCCCCGACCATGCCGCACCCGACCGTATGACCCGCGGCCGGCTGGCCAGCACCGGCCTGATCGCCGAAGTCCATAAGGGGCTCAACCTGCCCGAAGGCCGGTGCGCATCGTGCCACAAGGAACATGAAGGCCCCAATGGCGCGTTGATGGTCGCCACCAGCTTTTGCACCGATTGCCACACCGGCCTGTCGAACCGCCTGCGCGACACAAAAATCGCCGACGTCCCAGGCTGGGACAAGCACCCGCAGTTCAGACCGACGATCGTCGCCACGCCATCATTGAAGAACCCGCTGTTCCAGCGCGTGTCGCTCGGCGCCAGGCCGCACGAAAATTCCGGTCTGGTCTATCCACATGACATCCACCAGTCGGCAACCAATGCCGTCGCCAACATGGCCTTGAAGCAGGGCCTGCCGACGAAGGACGGGGCGCTAGGCTGCAACTATTGCCACCTGCCCGACAGCGACGGCGTTCGATTCAAGCCGATCAACATGGAGGACAATTGCGCCGCTTGCCATGATCTCGCCTTCGCCCGCGACGGCGGTGTCGTTCGCACCCTGCCGCACGGCAAGCCACAGCAGGTTGCAGGCATCATTCGTGATTTCTATCTCTCACAGGCGCTCAGCCCCCGCGCTGGTGTCCAGCGCCTTGCGTTCGAGCGCCGACAAGTCGGCCGCATGGCCGAACTCGAAGCCGCCGACCTGCGCGTCACCAGCGTCAGCGACGCCAGGGTCCGCGGCGACAAGGCCATTGCCGCGATCTTCTCGAAGGGGGGCGTGTGCGCCGATTGCCATGGGATCACCAACACCGGCGCCCCCAACATGGCCGAACGCTATGCCATCGAAGCGGTGACGCTCGCCGATCACTACCTGCCCAAGGGCCGATTCCCGCACAACAGGCATCTCACCTATGATGGCAAGACCGGCGACGCCGCCTGTATCGCCTGTCACAAGGGCGCCACCACCTCGAAATTATCGTCCGATCTGCTGCTGCCATCGGTCACCCAATGCCGGGACTGCCATGGCGCGAGCAAGCCGCTGATCGGCCCGGTCACCAAGGTTTCGGGTAGCTGCAACACCTGCCACGGCTTCCATTATGGAAAAGGCGGGCAGGGCGGCGATATTGGTGTGCCGGCTGGCCACAGGCCCGTTGTCGCGCGCGCCCGGATCGCCAACGCTGGCGACGCGCCGCCGGTGCGGCGGACCCTCGCGTTGGTCGATCGGCGACAATAGCCGGGGTGGCTATGCAGCGGGTTCGGGATGCGCGGCGTGATGCTCAATCCCGAAAGGCAGCTTGGCCCATATCCGTTCGTGAATGAAGTAAAGCAGCATCTTGCTGAAAATTTCCAGCCCGCCGATCGACACCGCTGTGCCGATACTGCCCGTGTAGATCAGCGCCAGCACAATTGTATCGAGGGACGCGATCAACCGCCATGTCGTCGTTTTTGCCGTGGTGCGACCCAAAGTTTCGGACCTTTTTCGGTCGACAACGGAAATGCCCCATCGGATCGAAGCCCATAGCCGTTCATGCAGGAAGTAGAACACCATCTTGGTGGCAACTTCGGTAACCGCGATAAGCGTCGCGGTCTTCAAAGCCTCTCCTTGGCTCGGCGCCAGGCCGAACATCGGTCCGATATAGGTGATCAGCAGAAACGACAGGACCAGCGTGTCGATGGTGCCGACCGTTCGCCACGAAACTGCCTTTGCAATCGACCGCCAAACCTTGATTTCGGGCGGGTTCGGCGGATCGAGCCGATGGGACTCAGGTCCGAAAATGGGCTTTGGCGGATCATCTCGCATTCCGCGATCATGTTCCCTGGCGGGGCAAGTGTCAAAAAAATCCGTATTCTTATGCAACTATTGGCAATACGTCCGATGTACCAACGCATCGGGATCATTATGGAGACGCCGAATATGCGTACATAAAAAATCGAAATTTTGCCTCACTTTGAGAAGTGGATGGGTAGTACGAATAATTAGCAAATTGGCGCGGCCTGCAGTTGTTGGCCCTCACCAATGGCTATGACGCTGTGGCCTCCAGACGACTTGAAGAATCCCTGGCAACGGACACGGTTCGTTTCAGTTGCCCCAGCTTGATCAGGGTGGTGTCACCTCCACCAGCAACTTCCCGAAATTGCCGCCAGAGTACAGATCCTTCACCGTTTCCGCCGCATTTTCCAACCCCGGGCGGATATCCTGGCGGGTCTTCAACTTGCCTTCCATCATCCAGCCCAGCAAGGCCTGCGCGGCTTCCATGAAGCGCGGCGCAAAATCCGTGACGATGAAGCCGCGCACCGTCAGCCGCCGCATCAGCATCATGGTCCAGAACCCCGGCGGATCGGCATCTCCTGTTGCATTATATTGCGAGATCATCCCGCACAAAGGCACCCGGCCGAACAGCTTCATGCGCTTCAGGACGGCGACCATGATCGGGCCACCTACCTGTTCGAAATTGATATCGATGCCTTCCGGTGCCAGCCGATCGAGTTCCGCGCCGACGTTCTGCGATTTGTAATCGATACAGGCATCGAACCCCAGTTCGTTCACCACATAATCGCACTTGGCCTTGCCGCCGGCGATGCCGATGACCTTGCAGCCCTTGATCTTGCCGATTTGCCCGACGACCTGCCCGACACCGCCTGCCGCCGCAGATACGACCAGCGTTTCACCGGGCTTGGGTTGGCCGATATCGAGCAGTCCGAAATACGCTGTCGGCCCCACCAGCCCCAGCGTGCCGAACGATGTCGCCAACGGCACCCCGGGAATCTCCGGCATGGGTGACAGCCCGGCGCCGGTCGTTACCATCAGATCGGCCCACTCACCCAGCCCGCCGAACACCATGCCCGGTTCGACGCCGGCCTTGCGGCTTTCCACCACGCGACCACAGACCCCGCCGCGCATCGGCGCGCCGACTTCGACCGGCGGCATGTACTGTTCCTGGTCGCTCATCCAGATGCGGTTGGTCGGATCGAGCGACAAATAGATGACCCGCAACGCAAATTCGCCATCCTTCAGCGCCGGCACCGGCTCCGCCGCATATACAAGGTCGCCATCCGCAATATCGCCCACCGGCCGCTTCGCCAGCCGCCACACATGCCGTTCGGTCATCCGCTGTCTCCCATGGTCACCGACCCGGCGTATCCGTGCGCCCGGCCATCGCATTACGATCCATTATAAACCCGGCTGCGACCGCAAATGCTACGCTGCAAATGGATAAGGCGGGCCTCGGTCGTTCGTCCCTTCGAACCGACGGCCGATCGAAAATCCGCTGCGCGACAAATCACAGAGGCTAGCGTCGGGACAAGCCAGGGGAGATTCAAAATGCCGATGCTGCGTCACCTCGCGCCATTATTGCTGGCCATCGGCACCGCCGCCCATGGCCAGCCGCAACCGCCGCCGCCCGACCCGGCCAGCATGGCCCGCGCCGATCTTGAGGCTGAAGTGAAGAAGCTGCGCGGCCTTGCGCTCGCCGGCGCCGTTGCCCGGCAACGCCCAACAGGGTGCACAACGGTCGACCAGCGTGGCTTCGATTTCTGGTTGGGCGAATGGGATGTTTCTGCCACGGGAAGCACCGATCTCGTCGCCGAAAGCAGCATCACGCTGCACGATCAAGGGTGCGCGATCGTCGAATCTTGGCGGCCGTTCCAGGGCGCGTCGGGCCACAGCATCAATGGCTATGATGTTGTTGCAAAACAATGGAGCCAGACCTGGATCGATGCCACTGGTCGCGTCACCCATTACGCCGGGCCAGTCCACGACGGCACGTTGGCAATGGATGTCATTGACTCCGCGCCAGCATTTGGCGGAAAATTTACCAGAAACCGCATGAATTTTCGCCCCGTCGACGCCAATACGGTGCGTCAATGGGGCGAAGGCTATGACCCATCAAAACAGGCCTGGGTGACAAGCTGGGATCTGACTTACCGCCGCCGGGCCGGAGCCAGGCCCTGACGATCGGCAAGATCAAACCAGATTTAGGGCGTCGGTGGCCGAATTGGCGGCGTCTGTGGCCGTCGCGCGCCTCCACCCAACCGACAGAATGCTGCAGGTCATGACCTGCCGGCCAGCGCGGCCTCGACTTTGCCGATCGACCGGTCGATCGCGCCGAGCAGGTGGGTGCGCTCGCATCATGGCGCGTCAGTTCATGTGCCAAAACGAGATGCCGTTCGCGCACCTTATGATCCCTGGCAAAGCCGCGCGGCACGGCGATCGTTCGGCGAAAAGCCGGGCTGGCAGCGACGTTCATGCGATCCGCAAGGCGGACAGTGCCCAAAGCACATAGTTCAGCCTGGCGTCGTTCCTGGCCTGAAAGATGTCAGCCCCGTGCGGCCAAGACCGTCGCCAGCAGCGCATCGACCGCCGCGACCGCCGCCGGTTCCGCCAGCGTAGGCGGGTGGCCCACCCCTGGCACCTGAACAACCTGTAGCCCCGGCAATCGCGCCGCCATCGCTGCCTGCGTCGTCCGGCTCAGCACATCCGATCGCTCGCCGCGCAGCGACAGCACCGGCACATCGCGCAGCGTCGCCAGCGCCGTCCATAAATCCAGCCCGGCATCGCCATTCGGGAGCCGAAACGATTCAGCGATGCGCGGGTCATAATCAAAGGTGATTCGCCCCGATGGGCCCAGCCGGCACAGATTCTTGGCGAAGGTCAGCCATTCCGGCAGACCCCAATGCGGATAAAGGCCGGCGTTGCGTACCGCCAGATCGCGCGCCGCGTGCACCCATGTCGGCCAGTTGCCCGCCCGTCCGACATTGGCGCGCAACCGCGCCATGCCGGCCGTCTCGACCACCGGGCCGATGTCGTTCAGAATGGCGCCGGCTATCGCCGCATGGTGCGCCATCGCCATCTGCATCGCCAGTTGCCCGCCAACCGATGATCCCACGACGACAAAGCGCTCAATAGACGCCGCCTCGAGCAGCAGATGAAGGTCACCCAGATAGGTCAGCGGCAAATAAGTGAGAGAATCCTTGGGCCAGGCCGAATCGCCGCGACCCCGCAGATCCACCGCCACAACCCGCCATTGCCCGGCGAGCCGGTTGCCCAGCGCCTCGAAATCGCGAGCCGTGCGGGTCAGGCCGGGGATACACAGCAATGCCGGCCGGTCCGGCGGGCCCGGCAGCTCCCGCCAGTGCAAGCGCAGCCCGTCACCCGACCAATACCAGCCGTCGGTCCATTGTGCTGCGGCCGCCGTTGCTGTTTCCGATGTTGCGGGCCATTTTGCCGTCACACGCAGCCGCCCCTTTCCATACCCATGAACGCACCCAGTACGCGGCTTTGTTCCGCCGCAGCATGCAATATTTTGACTCAGACTCAGCTGACGCGCTATAATCGTTCCCTTGCGGGGGATAAGGAAGAACCAGGTCAGTGGCAACGCGCGCAATCGATTCCCGCAATTCCGAAGAAAAGGCCGTGCGCAGCGTTGCGGAACCCCGCGGCGCCAGCGATGCACGCTCCGATAGCAGGGCGCGTCGCTATGATCCGGCGGAAACCAAGCAGCGCGTGCTCGCTGCCGCCCATATGCTGTTTTCGACCAAGGGTTTTGCCAACACCGGCACGGCCGATATTGCCCGCGAGGCGGATGTTTCGGAAGGCTCGATCTTCTACCACTTCGGATCCAAAAAGGCCCTGCTCGCCGAACTTGGCGCTCGACATGGCGAACAACTGATCGCTGCGATGGAGGCCGGTTATGCGCTTGAGGACCTGGAGCCAGGCATCATCGTGCCGCGGGTCTTCGCCTTCATCCTTGCCAACAGCTTGTGGGAAGGCATTACCGGCGATGCCTGCGAGCACGGCAAACCGGTGCCGATGAACAACCCTGAGGCGGAGCCTTTTTACCATGCCTCAAAGGCGGCCACCGTCGCCTGGATCGAACGGCAGATGACGGTTGCGCTGGCCAAGCGCGGCATCGCCGGCATCAATGTGCCGCTTGCCGCTTCCTTCACCCACCACATCGTTGGCGACGCCATCGAAATGTACATGACCGCTGCGACCCAGGAAGATCGTGACGCCATCGAGGCGGAAACCGTCCGCTTTGTGCGCGCAGCCTCCGGCTATTCGGCCTGATCGCCGGTTCGGACAGCGGCTGCAGTCGATCATGAATTTCCGCCCGTCGCGGGCCATCCTTGAACTCGGCGACGGCTTTTTCGATCCCGTTGCCCCGGCCGATTTTCCGCAAACCATCCTGCGTTTTCGCAACGACGCTGCCGCCGCCGAAATCGGCCTCGATTCGCTGGACGATACCGCCTGGGTCCGCCATTTCGGCCGCTTCGAACCACTGCCCGGCAGCCTCGAAACGCCGCTGGCGTTACGCTACCACGGGCACCAATTCCGTACCTACAATCCCGATCTTGGCGACGGTCGCGGGTTCCTGTTTGCCCAATGCATCGATGTCCATGGCCGGTTGATGGACCTTGGCACCAAGGGCAGCGGCACTACCCCGTGGAGTCGTGCCGGCGATGGCCGGCTGACGTTGAAGGGCGCCGTGCGGGAAATCCTCGCCACCGAAATGCTTGAAGCAATTGGCCTTTCGACCTCACGCACCCTGTCGGTCATCGAAACGGGCGAGGCGTTGCAACGCGGCGATGAGCCGTCTCCGACGCGCAGCGCGGTGCTCGTCCGCCTCAATCACAGCCATGTCCGTTATGGCAGCTTCCAGCGTCAGGCCTATCATCAGGATGCCGAGGCGCTTTCCCGTCTTGTCGACTATGCGCTGCGCCACTTCGCACCAGCCGCCACCGGGCCTTCGCCGGCTGCCGCCCTGCTCGATCACGCCGTCACCACTGGCGCCCGCCTTGCGGCGCAATTCATAGTCGCCGGCTTCGTTCATGGCGTGCTCAATACCGATAATATCAACATCACCGGCGAGAGTTTTGATTACGGGCCATGGCGATTCGCCCCGGCCTGGGACGCGGATTTCACCGCCGCCTATTTCGACCACCACGGCCTCTACAGCTTTGGCCGACAGGCCGAGGCGCTGCAATGGAACGCCTATCAACTCGCCGGTGCCCTGCGTCTCATCGCGCCGCTTGAGGAACTCAGGCCAGCACTCGAAGCCTATCCCGCCCGTTATCAGGCTGCGCTCGTCACGGCGATGCTCGCCCGTCTTGGCGTCAAACCACAGGGTGAAACCAGTGACCTGGCGCTCGTCCGGGCCATCGAACAGGGGTTGACCAGCAGCCGGATGAACCCTGACCGGTTCTGGTTCGATTGGCGCAATGGCTGTCGCCGCGCCGCATCGCCTGCCGATGAAATCTATGCGGGCGAGGCCTTTGCCGCGTTCCGGGCGGCGATCCCCGCCTATGCCGGGTCAGCCCCTGATCACGCTTATTGGTCGGACGCCGCCCCCTGCAGCATGCTCATCGACGAAGTCGAAGCCATTTGGGCGCCTATCGCAGCAGCGGACGATTGGACCGAACTGCACCATAAAGTCGCTGCCATCCGGCGGATGGGCGACGCGATGAAGTAGCCGCGTTGCCGCAAACCGGAGCGCGGCGACGGCGATGATCGATAGCGCGACCTATGCTTCGTATACCGTGCGGCCGCCGGTAATGGTGCGGATGATCTTCACATCCTTGATGCCATCGGGTGCGACGGTCAGCGGGTCATCGGCCAGCATGACGAAATCGGCGAGCTTGCCGGTGGTGATCGAGCCCTTGATGGCCTCTTCCCGCGACGCATGGGCGCCGTTCAGCGTATTGATGCGCAGGGCTTCGGCGGCGGTAACGCGTTGGTTGGCGCCCCAGGTTTCGCCATTCCAGCCGGTGCGCGTCACCATGCCCTGCATGCCCATCAGCGGTGCGAAGGGGCCGGGATAGAAGTCCGACCCGGCACAGACCGGGATGCCGGCGTCGAGGAACGAGCGAAAGGCCATGCAATGCTGCATCAGCGCCTCGCCGTAGAAGTGGAATTTGTCGCTGTTGTAATAGGCATAGGAGGTGAAGGGCGCGGGGATGGCGCCCACCGCCTTGATGCGGCGCACCAGATCATCGTTGATAAGCGTGCAATGGGTGATCTTGAAACGCGGATCGGTGACCGGGAACAGTTTCTGGGCGCGTTCATAGGCGCTGAGCACCATGCCGATCGCGACATCGCCATTGGCGTGGCAATTGGCCTGGATGCCGGCGCGATGGGCCTTTTCGACCCAGGCATCGAGCACTGGCTGCTGTTCGGTGATGTTGCCGGTATAGGGCGGGTTGCTGCCGGGGAAGGGCACACTCATCGCCATGGTGCGTTCGGAGAAGCTGCCGTCGACGGTATGTTCGAAACTGGCGCCCAATTTGATCCATTCATCACCGAATCCGGTCTGGATGCCGTTGGCGATCATGGCGTCGAGCATGGTGCCGCGAGTTTCGAAACTGACCCGGTGCAGCAGCTCGCCGCGCGCCCTTATGGCTTGCAGCGCGGCCAGATCGCCGCCCTGGTGGTGGACGCCGGTCAGGCCATAGCGGGCGAATGACTTCGACATATGGGCGGCGGCGTTGCGGCTGCGTTCGGCGATCTGCGTTGGCGAGTAGCTGGGGCGGGTGCCGACGCTGTCGAAAACGTCCATGGCATTGTCGGTGACGCGCGAGGTGAGATTGCCCTGGGCATCGCGATCGAAGGTGCCGCCGGGGGGATTTTTGGTTTCGCGGGTGATGCCGGCAAGCTGGAACGCCTTGCTGTTGTAGTAACCGGTATGGCCGCCGCGGTGGTGGACGCAGACCGGATGGTCGCTGGAGACAGCATCAAGATCGGCGACGCTGAGCGGTCGGCCGTCCTTGAGCTTGGTATCGTCGTGGAAAAACCCCTCCACCCATTGGCCGGGCGGCAGGGTGGCGGCGCGGGCGCGGAGTTTTTCGATGATGCTGGCGATGGTAACGAATTCGACTTCGAACGGGTTGCCGACCAGCACTTCGTACAACAGCATCTCGCCATTGGCGTGGTTATGGCAGTCGATGAAGCCCGGAACGATGGTGGTGCCGCGGCCGTCGATACGCCTGGCACCCTTGCCGGCTACGCTCGCGGCAGCATCATTTTCGCCGATATAGGCAAAACGACCATCGCGGACCACGAGTGCAGTGGCCGTGGGCAGTGTGTCATCAAGGGTGTGGATACGGGCATTGGTGATGAGCAGGTCACCATCTGCCATGGCGGCGGCCCAGCCCGGGGTGGCCATGCCGGCGGCGGCGAGGCCAAGGAAGCGGCGGCGGTTGGGTTCGATGCGCATCTGCTGGCCCCCTTTGCGTGGTGCGCCATCCTTTACCGAAAGGCGTGCGGTGTCGAGTGGCTGTGTTTTGCGGGTGTAACAGCCAGAAAACATAGGTTTTTCCTGCGGCGCGACGATGGTTTCCGGTGCGAAATCGGCGGTGAATCAGTGGTGAATCGGCGGTATTTCGACAGTGTTTCGGCGGTGATTCAGTTGTGTTGCGGTGGGAAAATGTGAGTCAAGGTCAGCCGATCTGGCGGCTGTCCTTGGGCCAATAGGGCGCGCGCAGGTCTTTTTTGAGGATCTTTCCGCTGGGATTGCGCGGCAGCACGTCGATGAAATCGACGGATTTGGGCACCTTGTAGCCGGCGATATGGCGGCGGGCGAAGGCGATCACCTCGGCGGCGGTCAGATCGCCCTTTTTGACGACGATGGCCTTTACCGCTTCGCCCCAGCGTTCGTCCGGCACGCCGATGACGGCACAATCGACGATATCGGGATGTTCGTGCAGGGCGTTTTCGACCTCGGCGGGGTAGATGTTTTCGGCGCCGGACACGATCATGTCCTTCACCCGGTCGAACAGGGTCAGATAGCCATCGGCATCGAGGAAACCGGCGTCACCGGTGCGATACCAGCCATTGTCGATGGCCTTGGCAGTGGCGTCGGGGTTGCGGTGATAGCCCGACATGACGCTGACCGACTTGATCGCCACTTCGCCGACCTTGCCTGTGGGCAGGTCGTTGCCGGCATCGTCGATGATGCGCACCTGGTTGCCGGGGAAGGGTTTGCCGCAGCCGAGCATGCGCGGATTGCCGGCGGGATCATGGTCCTGCGGCGGCAGATAGACGACCGTGCCGCAGGTTTCGGTGGCGCCATAGCATTGGATGAAGCCGGCGTTGGGGAAGGCGGCCATCGACCGGCGCAGGATATCGAGGGGGATGGGTGAGGCGCCATAAAGCAGTTCGGTGAGGCTGGAGAGGTCGGCAGGGGCGGATTCAAGGTGCTGGAGGATGGCGGCGAGTACGGCCGGCACGGCAAACATCTTGGTGATGCGTTGTTCGGCGACGGCGGTGACGATGCCGGCAATATCGGGGCGCGGCAGGATGACGATGGTGGCGCCGGCCTCCAGGGCGTGCAGCGCCCAGCCGGTGCCGCCGATGTGGAACAGTGGCATGGCGACGAGCGCGACATCGCTTTCATCCCAGCCGCCCCAGGCTTCGCCGGTCAGGCTGCCTTTTTCGATGGTGCCGAGCAGGCTGCGGTGGCTGAGCAGGGCCCCCTTGGGAAAGCCGGTGGTGCCGCTGGTGTAGAGTTGCAGGGCGATATCGTCCGCTTGCGCCGGGTGGGCGGTGGTATCGGGTGCGAAACCGGCGATCCATGCGCCGAACGCCGGGCGGCCCTCGTGCGCGGCATCGATCAGCACGACGGCGGTGACGCCGGCGCTGGCGCGGGCTTCCTCGGCGAGCGCGGCAAACTGGCTTTCACTGATCAGCACGCCGATGCCCGCATCCTGCAGGATATAGGCAATTTCGCGGGCAACCAGACGCGCGTTGATGGCGACAAGCACGGCGCCGATGCGGAAACAGGCGTTCATCACGGTGACGTAATCGGGGTGGTTGAGGCCGAGCCAGCCGACCCGGTCCCCCGGGCCGACGCCGATCGAGCGCAGCGCCGCGACCGTGCGCAGCACGTCATTGTGCAGGGTCGCGTAATCGATGCTGTTGCCTTCAAAGACAATCGCGGCCTTGCCCGGCGTTGCGGCTACATGGGCTTTGGTCATTTCGCCGAGGGTATTGAACCTTTGTGCCATGTCGATCTCCCCCGGCAGTTGTTATCTGCATTTGTTATCGCCCATTCATGCCGCCTTCGGGTGCCATGGGTCCAGTGGCGATTGCCGCAAGGGGGGCATGACATTTATGCGTGCAGCACCTAGATGAAGCCCATACCCGGAACCGCAGGAAGAGCCGCGCCGCCATGAACACGCTGTATGTTGTCGTCGATCTGGTCACCATGGTGTTGCAATGGCTGATCTGGGGCCTGGTGATCTGGGCGGTGTTGTCGTGGCTGATCGCCTTTAACGTCATCAACATGCAAAATGGCTTTGTGCGCGCGGTGGTGACCGGGCTGGATCGCGTGTTCAACCCGATGTTGCGGCCCATTCGCCGTATCATGCCCGATATGGGCGGCATCGATCTGGCGCCGATGGTGCTGATCCTGCTGATCATGCTGTTGCAGCGCGGGATTCCGGCGCTGTTGCTCGACACCGGCGTGCTTTGAACGCCGTCGGTGAGCCGTTCCGCTGCGCCTTCGCCGTCGGGCGGTTATCGGTCGCTGCCGTCGCTGTCGGACGGCTTTCGGGCGTGGACGCCGGCTGTGGGTGGCATAAGGCTGGTGGTACGCGTGACGCCGCGCGGTGGCCGTGATGCGGTGGAGGGCGTTGGCGCCGATGCCGATGGCGTGCCGCACATAAAGCTGCGCGTGGCGGCGGCGCCGGTGGATGGTGACGCCAATGCGGCGGTTGAAAAGCTGCTGGCGAAATGGCTGGGCGTGGCGAAATCCAGTGTTGAAGTGGTCGCCGGCCTGATGGCGCGGCAGAAAACCGTGATGGTCGATGGTGATCCGGTGCAATTGCTGCGGCGGTGCCAGGCGCTTGCAGCGCCAAAGGGTGAGGCGCTGGCGGCGCCAAAGGGTGGAACGCTTGCGGCGCCGAAAGATGGGGCGCTTGCGGCGCCAGAGGACAAGACATGAGCGCGATCATCATCGACGGCAAGGCGCGGGCGCAGCGGCTGCGCGAGACGGTGGCGGTGGAGGTGGCGGCCTTTGTTGCCGCGCATGGCCGGGCGCCGGGGCTGACCGTGGTGCTGGTCGGCGATGATGCGGCGAGCGCCGTCTATGTGCGCAACAAGGGGCTGGCGACGGTGGCGGCGGGCATGGTGTCGGGCGAGCACCGGTTGCCGGCGACAGCGAGCGAGGCCGAATTGCTGGCGCTGGTGGCGGCGTTGAATGCCGATCCGCTGGTCGATGGCATATTGGTGCAGATGCCGTTGCCGGGGCATATCGATTCGAACCGGGTGATCGCCGCGATCGATCCGGCCAAGGATGTCGACGGGCTGACATCGGTCAATGCCGGACGGTTGCAGAACGGTCTCGATGCGCTGGTGGCGTGCACGCCGACGGGCTGCATGATGTTGATCGAGGAAGCCATCGGCGATGTCGCGGGCAAAGAAGCACTGGTCATCGGGCGCTCGACCCTGGTCGGCAAGCCGGTTGCGGCGCTGTTGACCGCACGCAGCGCCACGGTGACGCTGGCGCATTCGCGCACGCGGGACCTGGCGGCGCATGTCGGTCGGGCCGAGATCGTGGTGGCGGCGGTGGGCGTGCCGGGATTGGTGAAGGGGGAATGGGTGCGGCCGGGGGCCTGTGTGATCGATGTCGGCATCAACCGGGTGGCGGCGGCCGATGGCAAATCGCGGTTGATCGGCGATGTCGAATATGATGCGGCAGCGGCGCGGGCCGGGTGGATCACGCCGGTGCCGGGCGGGGTGGGGCCGATGACCATCGCCTGTTTGCTCGCCAACACGTTGAAGGCGGCGCGCGCGAGGCTTGCCGCATGATCGCCAACGGGCCCTTGATGGCGTTGTTCGTTTCGTCGTTCGTCACGTTGTTCGTGGTGCTCGATCCGCCGGGCTGTGTGCCGATTTTTTCCAGCCTGACCAGCGGTGCCAGCGCCGCGCACCGGCGCAGCATGGCAATCCGTTCGACCGTCATTGCGGCCGGCGTGCTGGTGGCGTTCGGGCTGGGCGGGCAGGCGTTTCTGGCGGCGCTGGGCATCAGCCTGCCGGCGTTCAAGATTGCCGGCGGTATCATGGTGTTCCTGATCGCCATCGACATGGTGTTCGAAAAGCGCACGGAGCGGCGTGAAAACCGCGCCGAGGAAGTGGTTTCGGCGGCGGTCGCTGCCGACAAGCGCATGGAGGAGGAGGATATTTCCGTCTTCCCCATGGCGATTCCGATGCTGGCGGGGCCAGGGTCGCTTGCTGCCGTGATGTTGCTGGCGGCGCGCAGCCATGGGCCGGAGGAGCTGGGCATCGTGCTGGCGGCGCTGGCGGCGGTGCTGCTGATCACGCTGGCGTTCCTTTTGGCGGCGGGGCCGTTGATGCGGCTGATGGGCGTGAAGTTCGAAGGCGCGTTGACCCGGTTGCTCGGCGTTGTGCTGGCGGCGCTGGCGGCGCAATTTGTCGTCGATGGCATCAAGCAGAGCTTTGGCGTTGGTTGAAGCTGGCGGGGTTGCATGGCGCGCGGCGCTGTTTTCATGTGATGAAACCTGACAGGAGAGTTTGAGATGAAGGCCTTGATTATCGGCGCGTCGCGCGGGCTTGGCGCCGGCATGGCGCGCGAATTTGCCGGCCGTGGCTGGGATGTGGTGGCGACCGAGCGCAGCCACAGCGCGGAACTGGCGGCGGCGGTGGCTGCCGATGGCAAGATCGCCATCGAAACGGTCGATATCGACGATCAGCCGGCGGTCGAGGCGCTGGCCGGGCGGCTTTCGGCGCAGAAGTTCGACCTGGTGTTCATCAATGCCGGCATCATCGGCCCGTCGCACCATTCGGCCGGCAAGGTGACCGGCGATGAACTGGCGGCCCTGATGCTGACCAATGCGATTGCACCGATCCGCACGGCGCGGACGTTGCTGCCGCTGGTCAAGGATGGCGGCACGATTGCCTTCATGACGTCGGCGCTGGGATCGGTCGCCGGGCGCAGCCACGATCATTACGAGCTTTACGGGGCGAGCAAGGCGGCGCTGAACTCCCTGTCGCGCGGCTTTTTTGCCGCCGATGTCGGCAAGCGGCCGGTTGCGGTGATCAACTTCCACCCCGGCTGGGTGCAGACCGACATGGGCGGTTCGGGCGCCGACATCACGGTCGATACCAGCGTCAAGGGCATCGCCGATGTCGTCGAAAACAGCCGGACGCCGGGGCACCGCTATCTCGATTATACGGGCAAGACGCTGCCCTGGTAATGTGGCTTCCCTCCCCCGGCGGGGGGAGGGTGCCGGTCATTTGCCGTCGCGGCGGCCGAGCAGGCGCAGGCGCAGGGCGTTCAGCTTGATGAAGCCCGCGGCGTCGCGCTGGTCATAGGCGCCGGCGTCGTCCTCGAAGGTGACGATGCCTGCCGAATAGAGGCTGTTGGGTGATTTGCGGCCCACCACCTGGACGCTGCCCTTGTAGAGTTTCAGGCGGACGGTGCCGGAAACCTTGGCCTGGCTATGGTCGATCGCCGCCTGCAGCATTTCGCGTTCCGGGCTGAACCAGAAACCATTGTAAAGCAGCCCGGCATATTTGGGCATCAGTTCGTCCTTCAGATGCGCGGCGCCGCGATCGAGGGTGATCTGTTCGATGCCGCGGTGCGCGGCGTGCAGGATGGTGCCGCCCGGCGTTTCGTACATGCCGCGGGATTTCATGCCGACGAAGCGGTTTTCGACGAGATCGAGCCGCCCGATGCCGTGCAATTTGCCGAGTTCGTTGAGCTTTGCGAGCAGGCTGGCCGGGGACAAGGCGACGCCATCGACGGCGACCGGATCGCCGGCTTCGAAATCCATGGTGATATATTGCGGCTGGTCGGGCGCAGTTTCGGGATCATCGGTGCGCGAATAGACATAATCCGGCACTTCGTTCCACGGGTCTTCCAGCACCTTGCCTTCGGATGAGGTGTGCAACAGGTTCGCATCGGTGCTGAACGGGCTTTCGCCGCGCTTGTCCTTCGACACCTGGATCTGGTGCGCCTCGGCAAAGGCGATCAGTGCCTCGCGGCTGTTCAGATCCCATTCCCGCCACGGTGCGATGATGCGGATATCGGGGGCGAGGGCGTAATAGCCGAGCTCGAAGCGGACCTGGTCATTGCCCTTGCCGGTGGCGCCATGGGACACCGCATCGGCGCCGACCTTTTTGGCGATTTCGATCTGTTTCTTGGCGATCAGCGGCCGGGCGATGGAGGTGCCGAGCAGATATTGGCCTTCGTAGAGCGCATTGGCGCGCATCATCGGGAACACGTAATCCTTGACGAACTCCTCGCGCAGATCCTCGATGAAGATGTGCTCGGGCTTTACCCCGGCGGCGATTGCCTTGGCGCGCGCCGGTTCGAGTTCCTCGCCCTGGCCAAGATCGGCGGTGAAGGTGACGACTTCGCAGCCATAGGTCTGTTGCAGCCATTTGAGGATCACCGATGTGTCGAGGCCGCCCGAATAGGCGAGGACGACACGATTGACGGGAGCGGAGGACGCGGGAGATGACACGGGGGCGAGTCTTTCGAGCGGAATGGATGCGGCGGCTATAGCGGCGAAGTGCTGCGTTGGAAACGATGCAATCGGCCGCCAAAGCAGTTCGGACGGTATCGCAGCCTGTCGGAGCGGTGGCGCGGCTTGCCGGGCGTTGGCGGCGCAAAATACCCTTGCATCGGACATGCGCGCCGCAAATTGCCGCCGTATTGTTGACGCAGAGCTTCAGCATTTATTCACTGTTGCAAGGCGAAATACCAAAACAGTATTTTGATATCGAATATTATTCTGCAAATCGTTCAATATAAAACCGTCTATACAATAAATTATTAACCGATGTTCAGAATCGTTCCATTCATGATAATGAAATATATATTGGCGCATTGAGCGTCCAACGACAACAATACAGAGGGTTTCATATGCGCAATTTTGCCATTATCGCCGTGCTGCTTTCGGCCACTGCCATGCCGGCGGTCGCTTCGGCGCAATCGAGCTGCGAGCAGCAGCGCAAGAACCGTGTCGTCGGCACGGTTGCGGGTGCAGGCATCGGTGCCGTGCTGGGCAATATCATCGCGGGACAGGGCGACAAGACGCTGGGCACGGTTATCGGCGCTGGTGCCGGCGGTTTGCTTGGCAACCAGATCACCAAGCCCGGCCAGGATTGCGACCATGCCTATGGCTATTATGACCAATCCAACGCCTGGCACGCCAATGATGTGCAGGTCAGCAGCGCGCGTGGCTATTATGACCGCGACGGCCGTTGGGTCGATGGCGCGCCGCATGGTTATTATGACCAGAACAACCGCTGGGTTGCCGCCAACGGCGATGCCGCCCGTGCTGGCTATGTCGATCAGCGCGGCCATTGGGTGCCGGCGTCGGCGAACGGCTATTATGATGCGGACAACCAGTTCCGCGACGGCATGGCCGCCGGCCATTGGGAAAACGGCCGCTGGATTTCCGGCGCCGCGCGCGGCCGATATGACGATCGCGGCCGCTGGATCGAAGGGGCATCGAGTGGCCGTCGTGACAGCAATGGCCAGTGGATCCCGGATCCGCAGCCCGGCTATTACGACAATCAGGGCCGCTGGAACCGTGGCCAGACCACCGGCTATTATGACGCGCGTGGCGGCTGGATCACCATCAGCGTGTCCAACGACGGCCGCAACCGTGCCGACAATCGCTATGATGATCGCGACGCCATGGTCCCGGGCTATTACAGCAACGGCCGCTGGATCGCTGGCGATACCGTTGGCAGCTATGATGCCTATGGTCGCTGGACTCCGGGCCAGCCGAATGGCCATCGTGACAGCAACGGCCGCTGGGTAGCGGATGCCCAGCCCGGCTATTACGACAACAATGGCCGCTGGCATCGCGGTGAATCGGTCGGCAGCTATGATGCACGCGGCAACTGGATCGCGGCGGATAATCGCGGCAACGGCAATAACTATGACGACAACGGCAAAGCCGATGTTTCGGTGCGGATCGAACGGATCGGGCAGCGCATCGACCGCGCCATTGCCGATGGCAGCCTGAACCGTCGTGAGGCCGCTTATGTGCAGAGCGATTATGCATCGGTGAAGCGTTACGATCGGCAGCTGCGGGATCGCCGCGGCAATCTTTCGGCGCGCAACGAAGCCTATATGCAGACCCGGCTCGATCGCCTGAGCAAGATGATCAAGGGTTATCGCGGCTAGACCGGCGATGACGCGCCCCCCGCCTGCTTGCAGGCGGGGGGCTTTTTTGTGTGCGGGGGGTTATTTCTGGCGGGCGATGAAGGCGCGGATGTCCTTTGACAGCTTGGCGAGGTCGCTGTCATGGACGTACATCATGTGGCCGGCCTGGTAATAGTTGAACTCCACCCGGCCGGCGGGGAAGCCGGGCTTGGTGAGCGACAGCTCGGCACCGAAGAACGGCGTGGCGAAATCATAATAGCCCTGGCCGACGAAGATCTTCAGTCGCGAATTTTCGCGCAGCGCCCGGCTTAGGTAGGGGGCGACGTTGATATAGGTGTCGCGGCCCTCGCCCAGTTTCCAGTCCCAGGGGCCAACGCGGCCGATGGTGACATATTCATTGGTCGGTTTGTAGCCAAGGTCTTCACGGGCATAGCTGTTGATGGCGGCGGTATAGGCGCCATCGATGCCATAAAAGCTGGGATCATTGTCCGGGCCTTCGCCGGCATTGTCGTAATCGATGCCGAGATAGCGCGAATCGAGCCGGCCGATGGTGGTGCCGCGATCGCGCAGCAATTCCTTGTAGAAACGATCCGGGCTGACGCGCAGATTGGCCTTTTCGAGATAATCCTCCGACAGCCCGGTGAAGCCGGCGAGCTGCTTGCGGATGGCGGCATGTTCCTCGGCACCGATGGTAGTGCCCTTCAGCAGCGCCGAAATATAGGGGCCGCGGGCAAAGGCACGGGCATCGTCGAGAAAGGGTTCGAGCGCCGCCGGCTGCTGCGGCAGATGGTGGTGGTAGAAGGCCACCGCCGCCATCGATGGCAAGGTGACGACATATTGCATTTCATTGCCCTCGGCCTCGGCCTCCGCACCGAAATCGAGGATGGTCGAGATGAGGATGACGCCGTTGACCGCGACGTCATTATAGCCGCCTTCGAGCTCGTGGATCAGCGCCGCCGAGCGGGTGGTGCCATAGCTTTCGCCGCCGATGAATTTGGGCGCGTTCCAGCGGCCATGCTCGGCCAGCCACAGGCGGATGAACTGGTCGATGGACTTGGCGTCCTTGGTGACGCCCCAGAAATCCTTGGGATCGGTCTTGCCGAGCGCATGGGAAAAGCCGGTGCCGACGGGATCGATGAACACCAGATCGGTCGCATCGAGCAGGCTGTCGGGATTTTCGGTGATCGGGTAGGGCGGCGCGCCGTCATCCTTGGCGTCGGGCAGATGCACGCGTTTCGGCCCGAAAGCGCCCATGTGCAGCCACACCGAGCCGGAGCCGGGGCCACCATTGTAGAGGAAGGTGATCGGGCGGTTGGGCTCGGGATTGTCCTTCAGATAGGTTGTCGAAAAGATCGACGCGACGGGCTTGCCGTCCTTGTCCTTCAGATAGGTTTCGGACGCGATGGCGGTGTAGTTGATCCTGCTGCCGCCGAAGGTGCCGCTGTGTTTGGTGACCGACCGCATCGGTGGCGGGATGGCCGCGTCATCGGGCTTTGCCGCGGTGGCTGTGGGCTTGGCGTCTTCTGCCAGAACGGGGAGGGTGGCCAGCAACAGCGTGGTGGCGACGGCAGCGCGAAGGATTTTCATGGCCGGACGTTAGCGTGCGGCGGGCCGATCGCAAGGGGGAAATTTGGCAGGCAAATCAGCCGATCAGCGGGCAATGGGCCGGCGCGCGTCGGGGGATGAACGCCCGCCGGATCAGCCGGCGCGGACGCTGCGTTGGCCGGGCATTGCGGCATCGCGAAGGGTGTGTTCGGCGGCTGCCATGTAATCGCGGGTCAGCGGCAGGGCGTCGCGTTTCCGGGTCAACTGGATCTGCACGTTCATATGGCCATCATTGTTGAACGCCGACATGGCGGCGGCGAGGTAGAACATCCACATCCGGTAGAAACGCGCATCGTACAGCGCCTCGATTTCCGCCTGCTGCGCCGCGCACCGGTCGTACCAATGGCGGATGGTCAGGCCATAGTGCAGGCGCAGCACCTCGATATCGGTGATCCACAGCCAGGCCCGTTCGATGGCCGGGACAATCTGTGACAGCGCCGGGGAATAGCCGCCGGGGAAGATGTATTTGGCGGTCCAGGGATCGGTGGCGCCGGGGCCGTCGGCGCGCGCGATGCTGTGGATCAGCGCCACGCCATCGGGGGCGAGCAGGCCTTCCACGGTTTCGAAGAACTGGCCGAAATGCGGCAGGCCGACATGTTCGAACATGCCGACGGACACGATGCGATCGAATTGGCCGGTCAGCTTGCGATAGTCGATGAGCTCGAACGTCACCTTGTCGGCGATGCCCAGCGCGTCGGCGCGGGCGCGGGCGTATTTCAGCTGTTCTTCCGACAGGGTGATGCCCAGCACCTCGGCGCCCGACACCTTGTGGAGATAGCGCGCCATGCCGCCCCAGCCACAGCCGATATCGAGCACCCGTTGTCCCGGTTTCAGGTCGAGCTTGGCCGCAATATGCGCCAGCTTGGCCTCTTGCGCCGCATCGAGGCCCATGTCCGGGCTGGTGAAATAGGCGCAGCTATATTGGCGGTGCGGATCGAGAAACAGGTCGTACAGGCGATCATCCAGATCATAATGATGCGCGACATTGCGTTTGGACCGGCGCTCGAAATTCAGCTGGTCGAACCAGGCGGCGATGCGCGCCTGCCGCCACAGCGCAAAACGCACCGGGTTGTCGCGTTGCCAGCGCAGGTTCCAGGTCACCAGATCGACAAGCTGGGCGATATCGCCCTGCTCGATGATCAGCGTGCCGTCCATGAATGCTTCGCCGGCCCCCAGCGCGGGGTTGATGGCAACGGCGCGCGCCGCGGCAGTGGTGGTGAAGCGTATCGTCACCGGCGGCTGGCCGGGACGCGGCGTGCCATAATGGTACTGGTTGCCGCGCGCATCGACGATGGTCAGGTCGCCATCACGGATGATCCGTTTGAACAGGCGGTTCAACAGCAGCATGGCGCGGCCCTATGCCATGATCGAAAGGCTGGGTGGCTGCACATGGTTCCGAGGCGGGTGCACGCCCATCAGCGGTTTCCCGACCGGCCGGATGCGGCTGTCTGGTAGTGCGGGGACGGCATTGCCATGCGGTTTTCCTACTTATTCCGATATGTCCGGGTCAACTATAAGGGGCACGCCCCCGCCGTGCATTGCAACAACCGATCGGTCTATAATCCCTAAGCGCAATTGTGCCGCGAGCCGATAGTCGGCAGCAATATGTAATTGGTATCCACCAGAAATCATAGCGCTGCGCTTTGATATCGCCGCCGATGCCTGGCGAGGTGCTGGGGAGCAATGTAATGACGGCAGCCCCGTTGGGCGCGATGACTGTGCCCGGCAAGGGGCGTATGCGGCGGCTGGTCGCGCGGATTCTGTGCCTGCTGCCGGCGAGCTATTTCCTTGCCTGTGTGTTGTTCGCGCTGCTGCATTTCGATGATTTCGGATCGGCATTGCCGCAATTCCTGCGCTACGTCGCCGGGCCGCTGGTGCTGGCGCTGCTGTTCATCTGGGCGGCGCTGCGCCTGAAGCCGACGGCCGCGCGCCGGGTCGGCAGCACCGGGCTGGCAATCCTTTTGGGGTTGTTCGCGTTTGAAACCGTCATGACGGTGCGGCTGCTTTCGACGATGCTCGATATGGTCGGCGCCACCGCAAACGCCGCCGACCGGCCGGCGGAGGCGGCGGAAGGGTTGCCGCCGGGGCGCACCCTGGACGCGCTGAACAAGGCATTGGGCGTCACCCGGCTGCAGGATGCATTTCTGGGCGGCATTCCCAACCGACGCGTGCAGCTGTGCTCGCAGGAAGGCCGACCGGTTTATTATACGGCCGATCGCTATGGCTTCAACAATCCGGACAGCGTTTATGATGCGCCGGTTTCGGTGATGGTATTGGGCGATTCGTTCGTTGAAGGCATCTGCCTGCCGCGCGAACAATCGTTGGTCGGGCAATTGCGCCAGGCGATGCCGGCTACGGTCGGTATCGGTACCCGCGGTGCCGGCCCGGGGCTGGAACTGGCGACGCTGGGGCGGTTTGGCCCGATGGTGAAACCGCGCACCATCGTCATGGCCTATTTCGAGGGCAATGACTGGGAAAACCTGAGCCGCGCCGATGCGGTCAGCTGGTTGCGAAAGGCGGTGGAACCCAACGTTGATTTTGGACCTGCGCACGTTACGCCGGCGACCCTGGCGCGAGTGGACGCTGTGAACCGCCTGTGGGCGACGCAATCGCCGGCGCCGATGCGGGTCATCCGCAACTCCCAGGTCGTGCGCAATTTTCTCGCCTTGAACCAGTCGGCCACGGCATTCGGGCTTTATTATCCCAAGGTGTCGCCGGAACAGCCGATTTATGGCCGTGTACTGGCGCGGGCCCGACAATTGGCGGATGGCATGGGGGCGCGGCTGGTCCTGGTCTATATTCCCGCCATCGATCGGTTCAACGGCTGGCTGCCGCGCGATTTCGTGTGGAACCAGCAACGCCGGCAGGTTTTTGCAGCTGCGGATGCGGCGGGCGTGGCGCGGCTGGACCTGACGCTGGCGTTTCGGGCGCAGGCCAACCCGGCGGCGCTGTATGCGGCCGACAGCCATTTCAACGTCAAGGGCGCGGGCGTCGCCGCCGCCGCCATCGCCGCCTGGCTGCAATCGCCCCCCGGCGGTGGCGAATCCGGCCCTTCGGTTCGAAACGGCTACCCCGCAAGAGCGGAAGCGCTACCCGAACGCCCAATTTCGGTGGCGGGCGGGCGCGGCTAGAAAGGCTGGTGGGGCATGATGCGCTTGATCGGATTTCCGAATTTGCCGTCCTGCCCTTGAACCTTGCCCCGCCTGAGCGGGGCGTGCTTTTGACGGGGGCGCTCGATTGTCCATGGGCTCGCTGCATGAATCCTTCGCCGAGCGACGCGCGGTTCGCGGCGCGACGGATCGCAGCTTTGGCCTGACGGTCGGCGGAATCCTGTTGGCCATCGGCATCGTCCGGCTGTTCGATGGGACGCCAGCGATACCGATACGACAAATGGCGACGTTGGCACTGCTCGCGGTGGGCGCGGTGCTGGCCGGCGTCGCCATGGTTCACGCGGCGTGGCTGGCACCGCTCAACCGATTGTGGACCGGGCTGGGCCTGGCCATGGGAAAGATCGTCAACCCGCTGGTCATGCTGATGATCTTTGCGGTGGCGTTCGTGCCGCTGGCGCTGGCGATGCGGCTGGCGGGCCGCGACGCGCTGGCGTTTCGCTGGCGCCGGGACGGGCGGCGCCGCAGCGACTGGATCGTGCGATCGCCACCCGGCCCCGCCGCCGACACCATGATAAACCAGTATTGAAGGAACCGCCGATGGAAACCGTGCGCGAGCTTTGGGCCTTTATGCGGAACCGCAAGAAACTGTGGATGTTCCCGATCATGCTTGTGACGATCGTGTTCGGCGGCCTGTTGCTGCTGGCACAAGGCAGTGCGGTGGCACCCTTCATCTACACGATCTTCTGAACGGCGTCGGTGGCGGTGCGTATCCTCGGCCTGTCGGCCTATTATCATGACAGCGCGGCGGCGCTGGTCACCGATGGCGCCATTACAGCGGCGGCGCAGGAGGAACGCTTTACCCGCAAGAAACAGGATGCCGGGTTTCCGGCGGCGGCCGCCGCCTGGTGCCTGGCCGAGGCCGGTTGCACGCTGTCCGACATCGACCATGTGGTGTTTTACGAAAAGCCGTTCCTGAAGTTCGAACGGCTGATCGAGACCTATCTGGCGGTGGCGCCGCGCGGCTTTGGATCGTTTCGCCGCGCCATGCCGTTGTGGACGAGCGAAAAGCTGTTCCAGAAATCCATGCTGCGCGACGAATTGCGCAAATTGCCGGGCGGGGCGGGCTGGAACGGCAGCCTGTTGTTTACCGAACATCACCAATCGCACGCGGCCAGCGCGTTCTTTCCATCGCCGTTCGACGATGCGGCGGTGCTGACCATGGATGGCGTCGGCGAATATTGCACCACCTCGATCGGCCATGGCACCGGCAACAAGCTGGAAATCCTGCGCGAGATCCATTTTCCGCACTCGCTGGGCCTGCTGTATTCGGCGATGACCTATTACACCGGGTTCAAGGTAAATTCCGGCGAATACAAGGTGATGGGGCTGGCCCCCTATGGTGAGCCGCGGTTCGTGCAGACCATATTGGACCATCTGATCGAACTCAACGAGGATGGCTCGTTCCGGCTCGACCAGCGCTATTTCAACTATGCCACCGGCCTGACCATGACATCGCCGGCATTCGACGCGCTGTTCGGCGGGCCGGCGCGGCGGCCGGACGAACCGTTGACGCAACGCGAAATGGACCTTGCCGCGTCGATCCAGGCGGTGACGGAGGAGGCGGTGCTGCGGCTTGCCCGCGCCGCGCGGCGGGAAACCGGGGCGCGCAACCTGTGCCTCGCCGGGGGCGTTGCGCTGAATTGTGTCGCCAATGGCAAGTTGCTGCGCGCCGGAATTTTCGACGATATCTGGGTGCAGCCGGCGGCGGGTGATGCCGGCGGCGCGCTGGGTGCGGCATTGGCTGGCTGGTATCAGTTTTGCGGGGCGGCGCGGCCGTCGCCGGGCGGTGTCGATGGCATGCAGGGCGCCTATCTTGGCCCGGCGTTCGCGCAAGGCGAAATCGAGGCGCGGCTGGCCGCTTGCGGCGCGCGGTTCGATGTGCGGCCGGGCGGGGCGGTGATCGCCGATACCGCCGATGCGCTGGCAGCGGGCAAGGCCGTTGGCTGGATGCAGGGGCGCATGGAGTTCGGGCCGCGGGCGCTGGGCAACCGTTCGATCCTGGGCGATCCGCGTTCCCCCACCATGCAGAAGCTGCTCAATCTGAAGGTGAAATTCCGCGAAAGTTTCCGGCCATTTGCGCCATCGGTATTGCGCGAGGATGTCGCCGACTGGTTCGATTTTGATGTGGACAGCCCCTATATGTTGATGGTCGGCGATGTCATTGCGCCGCGCCGCCGCCGCATGACCAATGACGAACAGGCCTTGTTCGGCATCGACAAGCTGAACATCGCGCGGTCGGAAATTCCCGCCGTCACCCATGTCGATTATTCGGCGCGTATCCAGACGGTGCACCGCGACACCAACCCGCAATATTGGTCGCTGTTATCGGCGTTCAAGGCGCGCACCGATTGCCCGATGCTGGTCAACACCAGCTTCAACGTGCGCGGCGAACCGATCATCTGCACGCCGGAAGACGCGTTCCGCTGCTTCATGGGCACCGGCATCGAGCGGCTGGTGGTGGGCGATTGCGTGCTGGAACGCGAGGCGCAGGACGGGGCGTTGCGGCAGGATTACAAGGAAATGTTCGAGCTCGATTGAGCGCTCAATCCACCCATTCGGCTTCCTTTTCGGCCGCGCGGCGGTCGAGTTCGGCGCGGGTGATCTTTTCGCTCGATGATTTCAACTGGCCACAGGCGGCCATGATGTCCCGGCCGCGCGGGCGGCGCACGGGGGCGGAAATGCCGCCGCGGAACACGATGTCGCTGAACGCGCTGACCCGTTCCGGGGTGGAGGTTTCATAGATCGAGCCGGGCCAGGGGTTGAACGGGATCAAATTCACCTTGGCCGGCAGATCATATTTGCGGATCAGCCGGACCAGTTCGCGGGCGTCCTCGTCGCTGTCGTTCTTGTCCTTCAGCATGACATATTCAAAGGTGATGCGGCGGGCATTGTTGGCGCCGGGATAGGCGGCGCAGGCGGACAGCAGTTCCTCGATGCCGTATTTCTTGTTGATCGGCACG